>NZ_DBDF01000037.1 GCF_002293435.1 Bacteroides sp. UBA939
ATAAATTCAAAACAGCTTCTAAAATTGAATCTGTGTTATCCGCGTAATCTGCGGATGAAAAGATTAGAGTTTTAACATGTTCTTTTTAAATTAATACACATAATAAATTAAGTAAGTATGAAAAGCAAAAGACTGACCCTTTCCATCTTATTCGTAGTAACTGCGGTGGTAAACGCATTTGCTTGTACCAATCTTATTGTGGGCAAGAACGCCTCTACGGATGGATCCACCATTGTTTCCTATTCTGCCGACTCCTACGGGCTTTTCGGTGAGCTGTATCATTATCCGGCAGGCGTGCATAAGAAAGGTGCACTGTTGGATGTCTATGAATGGGATACCGGTAAATATCTGGGAAAGATTGAACAGGTGCACCAGACGTACAACGTAATCGGTAACACCAACCAATTCCAGCTTACCATTGCCGAGACTACTTTCGGCGGTCGCCCTGAACTGGTGGATACAACAGGAATCATCGACTACGGAAGCTTGATTTACATTAGTTTGCAACGTTCCCGCACCGCCCGTGAAGCCATCAAAGTAATGACTGACCTTGTACAGGAATACGGCTATTACAGTAGCGGCGAATCTTTCACCATTGCCGATCCGAATGAAATCTGGATAATGGAAATGATAGGCAAAGGCCCCGGCGTACGTGGCGCTGTATGGGTAGCCGTACGTATTCCGGATGATTGTATCTCGGCTCATGCCAACCAGGCGCGTATCCACCAGTTTGATATGAACGACAAGAACAATTGCATGTACTCTTCCGATGTGGTTTCCTTTGCCCGCGAAAAAGGTTACTTCAATGGAGTAAACAAAGATTTCAGCTTTGCCGACGCTTACGCACCGTTGGATTTCGGTGCACGTCGTTACTGTGAAGCCCGCGTGTGGAGCTACTATAATATGTTTACCGACCGTGGTAACGAGTTTCTTCCTTATATCGAAGGCAAAACCAACCGGCCTATGCCGCTCTATCTGAAACCGAACCGTAAGATTTCCGTTCAGGATGTGAAAAACGCCATGCGCGACCATTACGAAGGAACTCCTTTAGACATCAGTAAAGACTTCGGGGCAGGTCCTTATCATACGCCTTATCGTCTCTCTCCGCTTTCTTTCAAAGTGAATGGCAAGGAATACTTCAACGAACGTCCTATTTCTACCCAGCAATCCGGTTTTGTATTCGTGTCCCAAATGCGTTCCACAATGCCCGATGCCATTGGCGGTGTACTTTGGTTTGGTATAGATGATGCTAATATGGCTGTATTTACTCCCGTATATTGCTGTGCGGATAAGGCGCCGGTATGTTATACCCGTGTAGACGGTGCGGATTATATCACCTTCTCGTGGAACTCCTCTTTCTGGATTTTCAACTGGGTGGCTAATATGGTGTATCCCCGTTACGACCTGATGATTGATGATGTGCGCGCCATGCAGACAGAGTTGGAAACTACTTTCAATGATGCCCAGGAAGGCATAGAAGCAGCAGCATCGAAACTCTACTCCAAAGACCCTGCCCAGGCAGTGGAATTCCTGACAAACTATACGAATATGACTGCGCAAAGCACGCTCGACACTTGGAAACGCCTTGGCGAGTTTCTCGTCGTGAAATATAACGATGGGGTAGTGAAACGCGTGAAAGACGGTAAGTTCGAACGTAACAATATAGGTCAGCCTGCCGCTGTAATACGTCCCGGATATCCTGCGGAATTTCTGGAAGAATACGTAAAGCAAACGGGTGAGCGATATAAAATGCCGCTGAATTAATTTTGAATTATGAATTATGAATTATGAATTATGAATTATGAATTTTGAATTGCTATGCAGCATGACTGCGCAGCCATTCATAATTCATAATTCAAAATTCATAATTCAAATGATATATTTGAACTTCTAAAATAATAATTGCATGGAAAATAAGGAACTAATTAAACAGGTGACTGAGAAAGCCCTGAAATGGCTTACCCCGGCTTATGACGCCGAAACTCAGGCTGAAGTAAAACGCTTGTTGGATAATGAAGATAAAACCGAACTAATAGATTGCTTCTATAAGGATTTGGAATTCGGTACGGGTGGTTTACGCGGTATTATGGGTGCAGGAACCAACCGTATGAATATCTACACAGTAGGCGCTGCAACACAGGGTCTTTCCAACTACCTGAATGAATGCTTCAAGGACAAGGAAGAGATTTCCGTAGTGGTAGGTCATGACTGCCGCAACAACAGCGACAAGTTCGCTAAGATTTCCGCAGACATCTTCTCTGCGAATGGCATCAAGGTCTACTTGTTTGACGATTTACGTCCTACGCCGGAAGTCTCGTTTGCAATTCGTCACTTTGGTTGCCAAAGCGGTATCAATATCACTGCAAGTCATAACCCAAGAGAGTATAACGGTTATAAAGCATATTGGGATGATGGTGCGCAGGTGCTTGCCCCACACGATACCGCTATCATTGACGAAGTAAACAAGGTAACTGTTGAGAATATCAAATTCAACGGCAACCAAGCCTTGATTCGGATTATCGGCGAAGATGTCGACAAAATCTATCTGGATAAGGTTCATTCTATTTCTATTGACCCGGAAGTAATTAAGCGTCAGAAAAACCTTAATATCGTTTACACCCCTCTTCATGGTGCAGGCCGCGCACTGATTCCTGCTTCTTTAAAAGAATGGGGCTTTGAGAATGTGAACTGCGTACCCGAACAGATGGTGAAGGACGGCAATTTCCCGACCGTGGTATCTCCCAATCCTGAAAATGCCGAAGCGCTTTCTATGGCAATCGCACTGGCAAAGAAGATGGATGCCGATATCGTAATGGCGAGTGACCCGGATGCCGACCGTGTAGGTATGGCTTGTAAGGACGATAAGGGCGCGTGGGTGCTTATCAACGGTAATCAGACTTGTTTGATATTCCTGTACTATATCATCAAGAACCGGATTGCAATGGGAAAGATGCAACCCAATGACTACATCGTAAAGACCATTGTAACTACCGAACTGATCAAAGCTGTAGCAGACAGGAACAAGATTGAAATGCGCGACTGCTATACCGGATTTAAGTGGATTGCCCGTGAAATTCGTTTGAGCGAAGGCAAGCAGCAGTACATTGGTGGCGGTGAAGAAAGCTACGGTTTCCTGGCAGAAGACTTTGTTCGCGATAAAGATGCTGTTTCGGCTTGTTCGCTGTTGGCGGAGATTTGTGCATGGGCAAAAGATCAGAAGAAGACGCTGTACGACGTGTTGATGGACATCTACGTAGAATACGGCTATTCTAAAGAAACAACAGTGAATGTAGTGAAGCCCGGTAAGAGCGGCGCCGACGAAATCAAAGCGATGATGGATAATTTCCGCGCTAACCCGCCGAAAGAAATCGGCGGCTCGGCAGTTTGCCTGATTAAGGATTACGAGACGCTGGAAACTACGGACCACAAAGGGAACGTAACCGCTTTGGATATGCCGGAATCTTCGAATGTTCTGCAGTATTTCACGGAAGACGGTACCAAGATTTCTGTCCGTCCATCGGGTACTGAACCGAAGATCAAGTTCTACATCGAAGTGAAAGGCGAAATGGGTTGCCCGAAGTGTTATACTGCTGCTGATGCTGAAGCCGAGGAAAAAGTAGTTATGGTACGCAAGTCGCTCGGTATCTGAGAAATATAAGAAACTGTTATCAGGCAGGAAGAAATAAAACTGTTTAAAGAAAGTGGGGCGTCAAAAGCCCCACTTCCATTATATGTGTTTTAGTTATCTATCCACCAGTCTATCATCTTCCGGGCTATGCTTAACTTCCGTGGTATTTCCGGAAGGTTCTTTTTGGAATAAAAAGCGCCGGCACTGATTTCCTCTTCCTGTAATTTGATTTCCCCACTTTCATAGTCGGCAATGAATCCTGCCATTAATCCACTGGGGTAAGGCCAGGGCTGATTTCCGAAATAGGTAATATTCTTCACTTTCAGTCCGGTTTCTTCCATCACCTCACGCTGTACGCACTGTTCCAGTGTTTCTCCGGGTTCAAGGAAACCGGCTACAAGACCATAGAATGTTCCGCGGAAATTACGGCCGCGTACCAAAAGAATTTCTTCTCTCCGGCGTATTAAAACAATAATCGCCGTGGCAATGTGTGGGTATATTTCATAACCGCAAGAAGGACACTTCTTCATGATAGGTTCTTTCTGCTCCGTAGGTGTGCCGCATGAAGGACAAAAACGACTATGCTGATCCCAATATAGTATCTGATATGCTTTTCCGGCTGCTTTGTATTCTTCCGGCGTGATGTATTCGTAGGAGTCTCTCAAGCCGATCATCATCCATTCTTCTGTTTCTGTGATAAGTTGTTCCACTGCGAATGTTCGTACTGTCACCTCACTGGGCAGAAGAACTTCATGTACCGTATCTCCGGTAGCAGGTTTTACCGGAAGAATGTCCGTATCATAAGGCACACAATATTTAACTTCTCCTTTTTCTGTTATCTCCCTTTTTAGCAACAGTTGGTCTTTGAAGAAGACAAACCACTGCTCAGGAACTTGCTTTTCTGTATCTTCCATTGTTTTTGTAGTTACTAATCATTGTAGTTAGAGCCTGTTTAAATTTCCCCAAAAAGTTTTTTATTCAGCTTATTTTGAGTTTATTTTCGAGGATGTTTTCCTCTTTTTATGAAGAGCATAGCGGGCTATGTGACGAATGATAAGAGGAAAACATCCTCGAAAATAACTCTCAAAACAACGCTGAGCAAAATTTAAACAGGCTCTTAATATGGCTTATTTTCGTATTACACACGTGCTCATACGCGCGTATGCAGAATTTATTTTAATGAAGTCTATTCGTTTTATTTTGTATATAAACCACCGATCTTCCTGTTCCTCGGCAACGCAAGAAGCCTTGTTGAATGAGACTGTTTAACTCATTCATGGCAGCGTATGGTGTCAGTTTAGTAAGTTGGATATATTCCTTTCGGGTGATACAGGCGTTCTTTTCCAGGAAAGCTATAAGTATTTCTTTCCGCTCCTCTACGGTCGATGTCACTCTTTTCGACTTCTTTAAGGGTGAATGTACGCGTTCCAGAGTCATCTCGTGCATCATCCTCTTTCGGAACGTACTACTGATGCGCAGGTGTACATTCTGAAATACGACGGATTCCGCTCTGATTTTCTGTTTATCATCATCTGTATCTTTCAGGCATTTCACTGAGGTACTGAGAAATCCCAATTCTCCCAATTCTACTATATTCCCATCAGCCAGCAATTCTCCCAATTCATCAATGAGAATATCCAGTGAAGCCCCCAAGATATTTTTAGAGAAATGATGGAATCTTGCTGCTTGTTCAATGAACTCCTCTTTGGTATATGTCTTTTTGGGATAGATACGGGCATGGAGTGCTCTCTTACCTTCTTTTCCCTGTGATGAAGGTGTTTCATAAAAGTCGTAGTGTGCGCTCATTCAATTTTTTGATTATAGTTTAATTTATTGCTTTTGATACTTTTAATATGTGTTTTCTATAGATTTAGTCCCACTGTTTCAAGAAACTAATTCTGTAACTGCATAAATTTATTTGTTTTATAGTTGTCTTTTATTCATTCGACATCTGTCGCATAATTATTCGACAGATATCGCATAATCATTCGACGTATGTCGAACGAAAAGATTTTAGGCAACAAAGATATAATTTATAGGGATATAGAAAATAGCTTTTGAGGAATATTTCTTTAAATTGTGTAAGGATTGTATAACTTTTGAAGGATAACGGTTACATTCTCCAAGCAGGCACATAAGTGCTTGGTAAGTTCATCTTTTGCATTAGCCGGCTTTTTTTGAGCATTCTATCTCCAAAATCATATCCGAATGAACCGTTCTTTATTGATTTGAGAGATGCCCTCGTGATTTGCGAGAGCATAGCCGGTTAATCTAAAATAAAATCATTGGTATTCTGAATACTTGCTACTCCTTCTAATAGCTCTATTTTTGTCGAAGTAACAATCACAGTTACGTGAGGATGATATTCCTCATTAATCAATTTGATAAGAGGTTCAGCAGCTTTTCTTAATTTACTCATTTTTTTTCCTTTTTCCTCTAATAATTCTTTCTTTGAATGCATATTCTTTTCCTTTCTTATCTTCTTTCTTTTGGTTTATAATGCTACCATATCACCCCACTATCGCCGTTTTATACGGATTCTCTGTCTCTTCAAACAACTTACCGCCATGGTTCAACGCCCATGCACGTATCAGTAACGCCAAGGGCGTTTGCGTCTGAAATTTCAGTGCTGCATATACCGTCACCGTAGATACGCCTTTTATTTCGGCTATTTCCTTGACTTTCTCTTTGTCCAGCTTGATGTACTTTCCTTTTTTAGGTTCTTCGTCACTTTAGGTGCAACTTTAGGTGAATATTGGGAGACATTTTGCAATACAGTTCCCTTTCTGATATACTGGTTGCAAGATTCTCCTCTACTATAATTTTAATGGTGATCGCGTAAAAAACAGAAGATGTAATTTCTTCTAAAACCACGATGAATAAAGAGTTTGAAGCAAATTGCTTGCACCTAAAGTGACGAAGAACCCTTTTTTAGTCATACTCTTTGATTTATTAATTAGTATTTCTAACTTTGGGGCCGTCTTAATTATTTAAGATGGTACAAATTTAAGTGATAATTTTCAACTAAACAAATAAACAAGTGATAATTTTCGTCTTATGAGCACTATATTATTAAGAATTCAAGAAATTGCAACCACAGAGGGGATAACTATTGCCGCTATGGAGCGTAATATTGGAGCCAGCAAAGGTGTGCTATCACGTGCTATAGCAAATGGTACAGATATTCAAGCAAAATGGCTTCAATCAATAGTTGAAAATTATCCCCTGTATTCAGCCGAATGGTTACTTACTGGAGAATGTCCTATGTTTAAGAATGAGGAAAAACCAGTGAAACCATATTCTATACAAGAGTTTCCTGCACTACAATCGGTTGGTGAACCGCAATCAGAATATATCTCTCGCAAAGAATCTCTTATATATAATATGTATAAAGATGAAAAAGACGAGAAAGAAAGAATGTTAAAAGAAAAAGAAGACAAGATAGACCAACTCCAGTCCGAACTCCGCCAAAAATCTGAAGAACTGGCTATATTCAAAGCTCGTTACCCAGATTATCCTGAGGTATAAAACCTGCTGCTACAAAACCGCATTCCTCGACCTCTGTGCTTTCTGCCAGTTCTGTACCCTCTGCCAGTTCTGTGCTTTCTTATCCAAAGAAACGGTAGTAGAAACTATTTTAGAAGTATTTAGTCGGTCATTATAAAGTATCAATATCCCTGATATCGGCAAGATAATTTGATATTTGTGTCCACTTCAGAAAGTGCGTTTTGCCCTTTTATCCCCCTTTAGAAGCTTCTGTAGGACGTTTATTTCTGATAAAAAGACTTTTTGAAGTGGACTCATATTTGTTTATGTGAAAAGAAATAGTGAGATTTTTGGGGATATAAAAAGAAAGCGAGAGGTGCAACACACCTCCCACTTTTAATGTTTTCACAACGGAATAATCCTTATTGTGATTTGCTTCATTTTAGTAATGCAAAGATATGAAATAAAATTGGAACACAATAGAATGTAGTGAGTTTTTTTCTATATTTCCTCTAAAAAACTAAGACCACCCTTATCTTTGTGGGCTTTCATATCTGTAGAACTAATGATTCCAGTCAAAGAGGCCGTAATAATCTCTCTACCCACCCGGTTTATGGTTCGCCCATGGATCTTCTTTATCAGTTCCAGTGGGTCGGTAATACCTTCAGATAGACATTGAACCACTCCTTTATAACTCTTTCCATCGGTACTGGATACATAATTGCTGATTCGAATGTTGCAACGTTGCAGGCAGGCATCCAGCTTGGTGAGTTTGTCAGGGGTTAAAACACCGAACTTCTGCTGAAGTTTATCACCCGATTCGCTCAAAATACACACAAACACACTATCTTTGTGAACATCAAGACCACATACTTTTCTCATAGGCTAATAAATTTTGTGGCATAGACCACTGTTAAACAATACAATTTGAGAACTCACTTACAGGAGTATCTCTGCCCACAAAGATAAGGGTGGTCTTGGTTTTTTATTCAACTTATATAAAAAAACCGAGTTTTTTATGTCAATACTTCGGTAAATAATTAA
>NZ_DBDF01000213.1 GCF_002293435.1 Bacteroides sp. UBA939
AAATCTCAAATTCGGGACATTGAAGATATTGCACGTACTAATTCTTTTTAGTATATTCTGATGATTAATAACATTAAAATAGAATAATATGACAGAGAAAACAAAAATTAAAAAAGTGATTGAGTTGTGGAAAGAAGACAAAAAACAGTACGTAAAGAAATCCAGTATTTCGGCATATACGCTTTTAATTGAAAATCATTTGCTGCCCGTATTTGGAGAACAAGTTAGTGTTGAAGAGTCAGATGTTCAGGAGTTTGTATTCAAAAAATTGGCTGAAGGATTAAGCCAGAAAACGATTAAGGATATCCTGATTGTCCTAAAGATGGTTTTAAAGTTTGGAGTAAAAAGTAAGCTTCTCGAATATCAGCAGTTCAATGTACAATTTCCCACAGAAAGAGAAAATACAAAAATAGAAGTGCTAAGTCGGGTTAATCAACGGAAAATCATGAAGTATATTCAGGAGCATTTTACGTTTAAGAATCTGGGAATATATATTTGCCTGAGTGCAGGCATCCGGATTGGAGAAATCTGTGCGCTGACATGGGACGACATTAATACTGAGACCGGAATTATCTCAATCCGAAAAACTATTCAACGCGTATATATTGTTGAAGGTAGCAATAAGCACACAGAATTGATACTTGATACACCTAAAACGAAGAATTCTATCAGAGAAATACCAATGAGCCGGGATTTGTTGAGGATACTTAAGCCAATTAAGAAGGTGGTGAATGAATCTTTCTATGTTTTAACCAACGAGACGAAGCCAACAGAACCGCGAACATATCGAAATTACTATAAAAAACTAATGAAAGAGTTAGAGATACCGGAATTGAAATTTCATGGGCTACGTCATAGCTTTGCAACAAGATGTATAGAGAGCAATTGTGATTACAAAACAGTTAGTGTTATCTTGGGGCATTCCAATATCAGCACTACATTAAACTTGTATGTTCATCCAAATATGGAGCAGAAGAAAAAATGCATAGACCAAATGCTTAAAGCATTGCGATAATATCTTATACATAGATTGATGTGATGGAGAGAGACTGAGGCTGGAAACTTAGTCTCTTCTTCTTTTAACGCAGAGGCACAGAAACACAGAGTTTTTTGCGACAGAGTCGCCTTCTCTCGCACATTCTCTCCTTTTATAAAGAAAAAACTCTGCCTCTCTGTGTTCTATTATGGATCGACTGTTGGCGTAGAAATGCCATTGTGAATTTTGCCTGTAATGAAATTAATTCGTATTTTCGCATATTATTTTAATCGTAATGAAAATATGTCATGGCAAAGAAAGTGAGAATTAATTTTCGTAGAGAATTGTATATCAATAAAATATCTCCTTTTAGTGGTATCAGGCGAACGTTCGTTTGAGAATACATACGAAGGAATAGAGCATATTTATATCCGCGACTTCCTTTCCGGAATTCCCTCTCAATCAATTGTAAGCTACAGGTAGTTGGGCAAACCGTAGTGTTTCGTTTAGGAAAAAGCAAGCTATACGGGAAGGTGGATTGTGTCATAAAACGCAAGTAAATTCTTTCATTAAAAAGAATTGATATAATCATTAAAAAGAAATTATATGAGACTAAATGACTTTCATAAACAAATATCGCATAAAATCTACGAAAGAGGCGAAGAGTATTACGAATATGGTTCGGTTGACAATGTAGAACATGATTATCCTGATACATGGACAGCAGAAGTGGAAGGCAGCGATGTGTATTCTGTTGAAATAAAACTGAATGGCGATGAAATTGTATCGTGGGATTGTGATTGTCCTTATGATTATGGTGATATGTGCAAACATGTGGTCGCCGTTCTTTTGTATATCAGGGATAACAGAAGCAAACATCCTGTAACTATTGAAGTACCCCTTTCTACTGCACAAGAGCAACTGTCTGAAATCCTGAAACAAACCAATAATAAGCAACTTGCATCTTTCTTATTACAGTATACCGATAAGAACCCCGAGTTTAATCAGGCATTAATATCCAATCTTCACCCTAAAAAGAAAGCTGATATTCGTGTAGATTATGGAAAAGAAATACGAAAATGCTTTAAACATTCATATAATAGTTGCGGCTTCGAGAATGAAGGACAAGCTATTGCCTGTAAATTGGATAGCTATATCAAAAAGGCTAAGTCGTTAATAAAGTTGAATTGCCAGGAAGAAGCTATGACTATTTTGCTTCATATTATCAGAGAGATAGGGGATAGTTATGAAGAATATGATGATTATGATGGAGATTTAGGGGGCGCATGTCAGGAAGCTGCAGACCTAATAGCCGAAATGATTAAAACAGATCTATCGGATGATTTGCTGAAGAATTTGACAGATGAAATCGGCGAATTGATTAAAAACAGTAATTACGATAATTATGATTTAGCCAACTTAGATGAATTGCTTCTTTCGATAAGTTTAAAGACATCTAACTTCGACAATACTATTCGCATCATCGACGAGGCATTAAAAAATGAACCGGACACTTTTCGTACTCCTTCATTAGTGATGTCTAAAATTGAACTTTTAGAAAATGCCGGCAAGAAAGAAGAAGTGGGAAAGGTAATCTCGTCATATTTGTATCTTCCGCGAATCCGGGAAATCAGATTAGAAAAATTGATTACCGAAGAGCAATATAAAGAAGCTCTTGCATTGATTGATGAAGGAATAAGCATTTCCGAAAAGAAAGGGCACCTGGGAACATCAGGTGATTGGAAAGATAAAAAAATGTCGGTGTATCTGTTGATGGACAATAAAGAAAAAGCAACTGAATTGGCAGAGGATTTATTCGTTAATGGTAGGGACTGTATGAAATATTACCATACTTTGAAAGCGGTTGTCCCAACCGAAAAATGGATAAACTATCTCGACAATCTTCTCCGGAAATCAGAGAAACGACAGCAATGGGGATTGGGGCATGTATATGCCCAGATTTATATTGAGGAAGAATACTGGGATAGACTGATGGATTATATTGAAAAAAACATTCAGTTAGGAAAATACAATTCATTGGCAGAATATGAATCTTATGTGAAAACACGGTATCCGGAACGGATGTTAGCATTCTATCGGACACAGATCATAGATTATGCTGCAAAAAATATGGGAAGAGACCATTACAAGTATGTATCTGATGTTTTGAAAAAGATGAAAACATATCCCAATGGAACCGAAATAGTAGATACGCTTTTAGCACATTTCAAATCAATTTATTCTAAGCGTCGTGCCATGATGGAGGAATTGGGGAAATAATTAGAGAATCCTCTCCACACCGACCGGCGTAGAGAGGATTCTCATATATAAACAACTATAGCTTTCTTTATACGATGCCTTGTGCCATCATAGCTTTCGCTACCTTCATGAATCCGGCAACGTTAGCGCCCTTCACGTAGTTTACATAACCGTCGGCTTCTGTGCCGTACTGTACGCAAGCTTCGTGAATATTCTTCATGATGCTTTTCAGCTTTTCGTCTACCTCTTCGGCGCTCCAACCCAGTTTGATGGAGTTCTGAGTCATTTCCAGACCGGATACCGACACACCGCCTGCATTGGCAGCCTTACCCGGAGCATACAGAATCTTGGCATCCTGGAATACCTTGATAGCTTCCGGAGTAGAAGGCATATTGGCGCCTTCGGATACGGCCATGCAGCCGTTTGCCACTAACTGGCGGGCATGGTCGCCGTTCAGTTCGTTCTGGGTTGCGGAGGGCAGGGCGATGTCTGCTTTTTCCCCCCAAGGCTTGGCTCCTTCTACGTATTTGACGCCCGGATATTGTTCTGCATATTCGCGGATACGTCCACGGTAGAGGTTCTTCAGTTCCATGATGTAATCCAGCTTCTCGCGGTCGATACCTGCCGGGTCGTAAATGTAACCGTCGGAATCGGACATGGTCAGCACCTTGCCACCCAGTTCGAGAACTTTCTCTGCGGTATATTGGGCTACGTTACCTGAACCTGAAATCAGGCAAGTCTTACCTTGCAGGTCGGTACCTTTGGCTTTCAGCATTTCCATCAGGAAGTAGATGTTGCCGTAACCGGTAGCTTCCGGGCGAATCAGCGAACCGCCAAACTCACGGCCTTTACCGGTGAATGTACCGGTGAACTCACGCGTCAGCTTCTTGTACATGCCGAACATGAAACCTACTTCACGACCGCCTACACCGATATCACCGGCAGGTACGTCAGTCTCAGGACCGATGTGACGCCACAATTCCAGCATGAACGACTGTACGAAACGCATTACTTCGGCATTGGATTTACCGCGCGGAGAGAAGTCGGAGCCACCCTTACCACCGCCCATAGGCAGCGTAGTCAGTGAGTTCTTGAAAGTCTGCTCGAAAGCCAGGAATTTCAGGATTGAAAGGTTTACGGAAGCATGGAAACGGATACCGCCTTTGTACGGGCCGATGGCGTTGTTATGCTGAACACGGTAACCCATATTAGTCTGAATGTTACCCTTATCATCCATCCAAGTCACGCGGAACTGGTGAACACGGTCGGGGATGCAAAGACGTTCAATCAGATTAACTTTGTCAAATTCCGGGTGTTTGTTGTACTCTTCCTCAATCGTAGAAAGTACTTCTTCCACTGCCTGGTGATACTCCGGTTCGTTGGGGAACCGTCTCTTCAAATCTTCTAATACCTTAGTTGCATTCATAATCTAATACTTTAGCTTGTTCATTCTTTATTTCGGTTGCAAAAGTACACATAAAAATGATTATGGCAAACATATTATAAATAAAATGCAGATAAAAGAATCATTTTGCTTCTTTTATCTGCAAATATGAATAAAAAGATAATAATTATCTTCTTTTTAGTGACTTAATTACCGGAATGAACACTAATGCTGCCGAAATGATAAGTGTTACGATAACCGGGCCGTCAATTCGTTCGGCAGTTGTCAGAACTATGTAGCACAATGCTACCCAAAGCAGCATAATGCAAACACTTTGTGATTTCGATAAAGGACGTCTCATTTGCCGGCTTTCTTTTTGTACACAATAGCGTCGATAACAGCTACTGCGGTGATATTTACGATATCGCGCACGGAACTTTCAAAGTCGGTGAAGTGGATGGGTTTATTCAATCCCATTTGTATCGGGCCAATCAATTCCATATCCGTGTCCATAGCTTGCAAGAGTTTGTATGCAGAATTGGCAGAGCTTAGATTTGGGAATACGAGTGTATTCACGTCCTTGCCTTTCAGTCGGTTGAAAGGATACTTTGCGTCGCGCATTTTACGATCCATAGCAAAGTTCACCTGCATTTCGCCATCAATAGCAAGGTCGGGATACTTCTGCTGCATATACTCTACAGCTTCGTGAACGTAAACCGGGCTACCTTCGGTATCTGCGCCAAAATTGGAGTAACTCAACATGGCTATAACAGGAGTGTGATTGAAGAATCGTACGGTATATTCCGCCAACTTTGCCATTTCAATCAATGTTTCGGCATTGGGGTGACGGTTGATAAGCGTGTCGGCAAGGAAATAAGTACCTTTCTTGGAGTTCAGAATGTGCATTGTACCAAAGTGCTTGTAATCCGAACGAATGCCGATAACTTCTTTTGCCACCTTGATGGTATTGCTGTATTTCGTGTAAAGGCCGGTAATGAAAGCATCCGCATCGCCTGTCTCCACCATCATCATGCCGAAGTAGTTACGTTCGAACATTTTGTCGTTGGCTTCCTCGTAGGTGGCACCCTGGCGGGCACGCTTTTCGGAAAGAATGCGTGCATAGCGTTCGCGGCGCGGAGCTTCGTCCGGATGGCGCAGGTTGACGATTTCAATACCTTCAAGGCTAAGTTCGAGTTCCTTTGCCAGTTTTTCAATGGTTTCATCATTACCTAATATAATAGGATGGCAGATACCTTCGGATTTTGCTTCTACGGCAGCTTTCAGCATGTTCGGGTGCGAACCTTCGGCAAATACTACACGTTGCGGATGGCGGCGGGCAGTATCATAAAGTTGGCGTGTGAGTTTGCTTTCGTAGCCCATGAGTTCGCGCAGTTGCACTTTATAAGCATCCCAATCTTCGATATGTTTGCGTGCAACACCGCTCTCCATAGCGGCTTTTGCAACGGCGCAGGATACCTCAGTAATAAGGCGAGGGTCAACTGGCTTCGGGATGAAGTATTCGGGACCGAACGTGAAGTTGTTTACATGATAGGCTTCGTTCACAACTTCCGGAACGGGTTGTTTAGCCAGACCGGCGATGGCATGTACGGCGGCAATCTTCATTTCCTCGTTGATGGCTTTCGCCTGCGTATCGAGTGCACCGCGGAAAATATACGGGAAACCGATGACATTATTAATCTGGTTCGGATAGTCGGAGCGTCCGGTTGCCATCAACACGTCGGGGCGAGCTGATATGGCATCCTCGTAAGAGATTTCCGGTGTCGGGTTTGCCAGTGCGAAGACGATAGGTGATGGAGCCATACTGCGTACCATATCCTGCGACAAGACATTCCCCTTGGATAATCCCAGGAATACGTCTGCCCCCTTGATGGCATCTTCCAATGTATGAATATCGGTACGACTGGTAGCGAAGTAGCGTTTTTGTTCGTTGAGGTCGGTACGCGTTGTGTTGATGACACCTTTGCTATCCAGCATCACAATGTTTTCCAGACGTGCACCTATTGATATATATAGTTTGGTACACGATATTGCAGATGCACCGGCACCGTTCACTACTATTTTTACATCCTCAATCTTTTTGCCCGCTACTTGCAGTGCGTTCACCAATCCGGCACTGGAGATGATGGCCGTGCCGTGCTGGTCGTCGTGCATCACAGGGATGTCGAGTTCCTCTTTCAGGCGGCGTTCTATTTCGAAGCATTCCGGCGCTTTAATGTCTTCCAGGTTGATACCTCCGAAGGTGGGAGCAATGGCTTTTACGGCTTGGATAAACTTTTCGGGATCTTTCTCGTCTACTTCGATGTCGAAAACGTCAATACCGGCATAAATCTTGAACAATAGTCCTTTACCTTCCATTACCGGCTTGCCGCTCAATGCACCTATATCGCCCAAACCAAGCACTGCCGTACCGTTGGAGATGACAGCTACCAGGTTACCTTTCGCTGTATATTTATATGCATCGTGCGGATTCTTCTGGATTTCGAGACACGGTTCCGCCACACCGGGAGAATATGCCAGCGAAAGGTCGGTTTGAGTACTGTGGGGCTTTGTCGGTACTACCTCTATCTTACCCGGTTTGCCTTGTGAATGATAAAGTAAGGCAGCCTCTTTAGTTATCTTAGCCATGAAAGTTGATTATAAATTGTTATCAGCCCCTCCTTCCGCTTCCGGCGCTTTGTCTATCAACTCCAAGAACTGGTCGAGTTGGGGAGTAATGATGATTTGCGTACGACGGTTGCGCTGTTTGCCCAATTCAGAGTCGTTGTCTGCGATGGGGTTATACTCACCGCGTCCGGCGGCAGAAAGGCGTTTGGGGTCGACACCATATTGGTTCTGAAGCGCTTGCACTACGGATGAAGCACGCAGGGCACTCAAATCCCAGTTGTTGCGAATGTTGGGTCGAGAGATAGGTACATTGTCCGTATTGCCTTCTACCAGCACTTCGTAATCTTTGTGGTCGGAGATTATTTTGGCAATCTTACTCAACGTTTCACCCGCGCGTTCGTTGATTTCGTAACTGCCACTCTTGTAAAGCATGTTGTCCGCCAAAGAGATATAAACCACACCTTTCAGTACCTTTATATCTACCTCTGTCAGTTCCTCGCGGCTCAGGGAGCGGGTTAAATTGTTGGTCAGCACTATGTTCAATGAGTCCGATTTACTTTTGGTATCCACCAATTGCTTGATGTAACGGTTGGAGGCGTTGATTTCATCCACCAGTTTGGAGATGTTGATGTTACCTTGTGAGTTCTGTAGAAGACTCTTGTCGAGCGAACCTTGCAGGATGGCATAGTTATTACGTAAATCCCGATTGGTTCTTTGGGCTTCCCTGAGTCGTTCGTCCAGGCCTTTGGACTGTGTACGGAATTCGGCAAGTTGGATTTGCGCATCCTGGTAGTTCTTGTCGAGGGTAGCTTTCTCATCTTTCAGTTTGTTATAATCCGTTTGAAGATTCACAAACTCTTTTTTTGTCACACATCCCGTCAGGAGCATAGTTGCAGCAAATAGAACAGATGCTGCTAATTTTGTACGTTTCATAAATCTTTCTTTATTAAATGTTTATAATTCTATAACGTATGGTGTTTTTATTGATTGGTGAATACTCTTTTGCTTGATAGTTCGTTTCTGAAATTAAGCGTTCAATGCCTGTTCGATATCCGCAATGATATCGTCTGCATTTTCGATACCTACCGAGAAACGAATCAAGTCGGGACGTACACCGGCTTCCAGCAACTGTTCCTCCGTCAATTGGCGGTGTGTGTGGCTGGCAGGGTGCAGTACGCAAGTACGTGCATCGGCAACGTGAGTTACGATAGCCGCCAGTTGCAACGCATCCATGAATTTGATTGATACCTCGCGTCCGCCTTTCAATCCGAAGGAGATGACGCCGCAGGAGCCGTTCGGCATATACTTCTGTGCCAGTTCATAATATTTGTTTCCGGGCAGACTGCAATAGTTCACCCAAGCCACCTTGTCGTTCTTGGAAAGGTATTCGGCTACGGCCTGTGCGTTCTTGCAATGTTGCGGCATACGCAGATGCAGTGTTTCCAGCCCAATGTTCAGGAGGAAAGAATTCTGCGGGCTTGGTATGCTGCCGAGGTCACGCATCAGTTGGGCGGTAGCCTTGGTGATATAGGCCATTTTTCCGAAAGCCTTCGTGTAGGTCAGTCCGTGGTAAGATTCATCCGGAGTGCACAGTCCGGGGAATTTGTCGGCATAAGCGTCCCAGTCGAAGTTGCCGCTGTCCACAATGGCGCCTCCTACGCTGGTGGCATGGCCGTCCATGTATTTGGTAGTGGAGTGTACCACAATATCGGCTCCCCATTCAAACGGGCGGCAGTTAATCGGAGTAGGGAAGGTGTTATCAACTATCAGAGGCACTCCGTGGTTGTGGGCGATACGGGCAAATTTCTCGATATCAAGCACTTCCAGCGTGGGGTTGGAAACAGTTTCGCCGAACAGAGCTTTGGTATTCGGGCGGAAAGTTGCGGAGATTTCCTCTTCCGGTGCGTCGGGGTGAACGAATGTAACATCAATACCCAGCTTCTTCATTGTTACACTGAAAAGATTGAATGTTCCGCCGTAGATGGTAGATGAACAGACGAAATGATCGCCTGCCTGGCAGATGTTGAAGATAGCATAGAAATTGGCAGATTGCCCGCTCGATGTCAGCATGGCGGCTACACCGCCTTCGAGTGCAGCTATCTTGGCGGCGACGGCGTCGTTTGTAGGGTTTTGCAGGCGGGTGTAAAAGTAACCATTCTCTTCAAGATCGAAAAGGCGTGCCATTTGCTCGCTGGTATCGTATTTGAAAGTGGTACTTTGATAAACGGGAAGTACGCGGGGTTCACCCTTTTTGGGAGTCCAGCCAGCCTGTACGCAGAGGGTCTCCGGTTTGAATTGTTTTGCCATAATGCAATCTATTTTTATAGTTTCTTTTCAATTAACACATTAATGGATGCAAAAGTAGGGAAAATAATTGTATTTTTGTCAGTCGCTTATCTATTAATATCTAAAGAGGTTATGGTTCGGATATTATTTTTGTTGTTTGTTTCTTCTTTTCTTTTTCTTACCCCTTTTTATGCTTCGGCGCAAAAAGAAAGGGGAACTCCGAAGTCAGGTGAAGGCATCTCTGCCTTTTTGCTACGTCATAAACGTCCGGGTAACACGTACTATCAGGAATTTCTGGAACTGAATAAAACGCAATTGCGTGGCAAGAAAGAATTGCGGTTGGGGGTGAAATATATCCTTCCGCCGCTGAAACCGTCTACCGGAACCACGGTTGCTACGGCATCAAACTCTTCTACCTCTTCCGCCGGTTCAGGCAAAACTATCAATGAGCCTCTTTTAGGAAAAGAACTGGCTAAAGTCCGCGTGACGGGTAGCAGATTGAAAGGCGCCTGCTTCTACGTAGTCAGCGGACATGGCGGGCCTGACCCCGGAGCTATCGGCAGGATAGGGAATACCGAATTGCATGAAGACGAATACGCCTATGATGTAGCCCTCCGCCTTGCCCGTAACCTGATGGAAGAGGGGGCAAAGGTTTATATCATTATTCAGGATGCCAGAGACGGCATTCGCGACGACCGTTATCTCAAAAACAGCAAGCGTGAAACCTGCATGGGGGATGCTATTCCTCTGAACCAGGTAGATCGTCTTCGCCAGCGCTGTACCAAAATCAATGAACTTTATAAGAAAGACCGCAGGAATTATGCATATTGCCGTTCCATCTTCCTGCATGTGGATAGCCGTAGCAAAAGGCAACAGACGGATGTGTTCTTTTACCATACCCCCAACAGTGCCGGCAGCGAGCGTCTGACAACTACGATGAAGAATACTTTTGAATCCAAGTACGACAGGCATCAACCTAATCGCGGCTTTTCGGGTACGGTCAGCCCGCGCAATCTCTATGTGTTGGCAAATTCTTCTCCTGCCGGTGTTTATGTAGAGTTGGGGAATATCCAGAATGCCTTCGACCAGCGTCGTTTCGTTATCAGTTCCAACCGTCAGGCTTTGGCGAAGTGGATGATGGAGGGTTTTATTGCCGATTATAAGAAGAGTAGGTAACTCCCCGTTATCAGGGGAGTTAACATTTTGGCATGACAGTTGTTATTCCACCGGAATATAAATCTCAGTCAACAAGTCTTCCGGTTTCGTTTCCTGCGGGTCATTCAGATAACGTTCCGCACTCGGTTCATCTCTCAGTGTGCATTCCATTTCAGGAATAACCTTTCCGTAAATTGTGTCGTATACACTTTGCAGATGTTCATAAGAGCCTTTGTAAGTAAACACCGCATAACGTCCGGCAGGCAAATGCTTGAATCCGACGTCGCCTTTGGGGGCTGCGGTTACGGGAAGCACCATGCAGACGTCAGTGCGCAATTTGTCGGCAGGCGTCACCTTTGGATCGTCATGATAGATACAGTACGGTGATACATCGCCCATCGGCAGTCCTTCTTCCTTGATGAACTGGAACAAACGCATCCATGTGCCCCCGTAATCGTTCAGTTTATAGTCTCCGATCAAGCGGATATAAATCACATTTTTGGCAGGAACTTCTTTGATTTCTTTCTTCAGTTCCAAATCAGGTCTGATAATTGCTGGTCTCATAATTACAAAATTTTTATTGTTACGATATTCATTAGGCGAAATTCCATAAAACTGTTTGAAAACCTTCGACAGTGACGACGGCGAGGAATAACCGATGCGATAAGCGATATCCGCTATCGGCAACTCCGAGTAACGCAACAGGCGGGCGGCGGCCTCAGTTCGTGTCCGGACTATGAACGTCCCGATAGGCTCACCCAGAAATGCTTTCATGATGCGATGGAAGTAAAATGGAGAGAAATGAGAAATCCTGGCCAGGGATTTCAAATCAATCTCCTCCCCAAGGTGGAGGTTGATGTAGTCTACCACTGCATTTACACACTTCTGATACTCTTCACGCGTTGTCTTCTTGCTATGTTCCATAAGTTACTGTTTGAATTTCACGGTGCAAAAATAAGATGAAAAAGAATAGCGTACTTGTCCAAAGTTGCTATAAATTAAAATCTTTCCTTTGACTCCTGTGGTACTGAATGATACAGGTTAAAGAAAAAAAGTAACTTTCTTACCCCACTTGTATAAATAATGAATGATTTTGCGTAATTTTGTATCCCCATTACATGTGAAAAATGACCGAAGATACAAAAAATAAACTGTGGAAGTGGGCTGTGACCTGTCACTGCGCCGATTTTATTCAGAATGCCCCGGTGCAATTCCCTCATCGTTACCACCTGAAACAAGATGTCGAGATTAGCGGTTTGCCGACTGCTATCATGAGTTTTGATAACCCTAAACAGATATTAAAGAACGCTCGCAGGATAACGGATGCACTTGCGGCAGTCTTTCCGGACAACCCATGCTTGGGAGATTTCGCATTGTTCGGCTACGGAGTGAATAATAAACAAGGTACTATTTCGTTTCTTTGAAATACTTGACATATAAATTCCCCTGAGTTATAAACTAAAAATAAAAACTAAGATAATATGGCTAAGAAAAAGAAAGTTCCTTCACAAGTTTTATCACCGGAGCGTTATATAAAGGAAAAAGCGCGCCAACTTCCGTTAGTGGAGTGTTGGATTGAGAAAGGTTGGGAACAGTGTGGCAGAGCTACGGTGATTGTAGCGCGTCAACATGTAAATGGTAACTATACATCCGGCGTTTATTTGCTGGATACTTTTTGTTGTGGGGTGACTGATTCTTTTTTCCAGTTCAACTCACCGAAAGATATCTATGAAAAGCTGATAGATCGCAGGGGTTATGGCATTGAAATGGGGCAAATCAGTTATGAGGAAGCGCATAATCTGATTTACGGGGCTGTAGCTTATGCTGAAGAAGCAGGTATTTCTCCGCATTCTTCTTTCCAACTGACTCAATATATTCTGAAAGAGGATACCGATGAAGTTCCTCTCATCGAGTATGAATTTGGAAAAAACGGACAACATTACCTGATGGCAAACAGCCGTTTGCAGGCTAATACGTTACTCCCGTTGCTGGAAGAAAATCTGGGTGATGATTTCTCATATACAATCTATGGTGATACTGAGGAAGAAGATGATGATGAAGACTGGGATGATGAAGACTGGGATGAAGATTATGAAGACTCGGATGAAGATAGTTTTTGTCGTCTTCAGGACTCGGTCGAAGAGGTGAGAGCAATGATGTCGGCAGATGAAATAGTGCCGGAGCTACCTTATTCCTATATTCATCCGGCTTATCCCGCAGTGTTGGATGTCCGGAACAAGCAATTAGTAAGTTGGCTCTATAATCGCGATAGCTTTTTGCTTTCCGATGAAATGATTCGTGACATTCTGGCTTTGCCTCGTGAATCATTGATTCATGATTTGGAACAGATGGCATTATTTGAAATCGGTTGTTCCTGTGACGAAATATCCGAGGAGAATTGGGAGGAGGGTGCGCCTAATATTTTGAAACATGTGTCTTTCTTCCTTGGAGAACTTCAGGCGGAAGATAGCCTCGGGGTGATACTTGAGATTCTGAGGCAGGGGGAGAATTTCTTTGATTATCATTTCGGAGATACATACTCTGGGGTATTTATTCCCACTCTTTATTTGCTGGGTCGGAATCGTCTTCCGGAATTAATGGAATACATGAAAGAACCGGGGTTATATCTATTTGCCCGTTGCCTGGTACCGTCGGCGGTGGCACTTGTTGCCTTTTTGCATCCCGAACGCCGGGCAGAGGTCATTGAATGGTTCCGTCAACTTCTTGTTCTTTACACGGAAACTCTTGGAGACCTTGTTTGTTGTGATGGCACCTTGGCGGGAATGGTGGTCAACGATTTGTTGGATATCGGGGCTGTTGAGCTACTGCCGGAGATAGAAGCCATGTATGAAACCGGCTTGGTAGACCTGTTCTGTTGTGGTGCTCTGGAGGAAGTAAAAAGAGAATTCTCCTTTGGAGTGTGTAAATCCTTGGAACAATATCAGCTGGATATTTATAAGCGTTACCAAAAATACCATAAAGAGTGGGGAGACTGATTACAGTTGATTTCCCTTTGCATGGCAGGCAATAACAGTAAAAAGCGTAAAATTATGAAGACTGAAAAAGAAAAAATGCTGGCGGGGGAAGTCTATGACGCGGCTGATCCGGAACTGCTGAACAGATGGCACAAAGCCAAGCAGCTTCAGGTAGAATATAACT
The DNA here is from genome assembly GCF_002293435.1 of Bacteroides sp. UBA939. Lineage (GTDB taxonomy): Bacteria > Bacteroidota > Bacteroidia > Bacteroidales > Bacteroidaceae > Bacteroides. The sequence continues at coordinate 13,845 of NZ_DBDF01000213.1, forward strand.
GCGCCTCTACTACCGATACTGAGAAGTTATCGACCCTGCTTGATGAGCTTCTCGGTTCGAGAGGAAAAAACGTATGGCTTTCCGCCCCCTTTTTTGTGGACTACGGCGAAAATATCCATATCGGAAACAACGTAGAAATAAATATGAACTGTGTTTTTCTTGATTGCAATCGCATTACGATAGGTGATTTCTCAGGTATTGGTCCCGGCGTGCACATTTATACGGTTTTCCATTCCACCAATCCGGTGGAACGTCTGCCGAAAAACAGTAGCCTGTGGAATTCTCAGACAGCTCCTGTAGCCATAGGTCAGAATGTGTGGATTGGCGGCGGAAGCATCATTCTTCCGGGGGTGACTATCGGCGACGGAACAACTATCGGAGCCGGAAGCGTCGTCACAAAGTCTATACCGGCAAATGTTGTTGCCGTGGGTAATCCTGCAAGGATTATACGCCGTTTGTGATACGTATTATATTACTGATGCGGCTGATGACGGAACGCGGGTAGAACATATAAAGAAATGGCAATAAACGGATGTTGAGAACAGGTGTGAAATCGTCCATGTGGAACCCCTGGCATGGCTGCCATAAACTAAGCGCAGGCTGCCGGCATTGCTATGTCTATCGTATAGACGGTAAGCATGGCAAAGACAGTTCGGTGGTAACGAAAACGGAAAAATTCAACTTGCCTTTGCAGCAGAAAAGGGACAAAACCTATAAGATACCTTCCGGTAACATAGTCTATACCTGTTTCTCTTCCGATTTTCTGGTAGAAGATGCCGATGAATGGCGTCCCGAAGCATGGGAAATGATGCGAACGCGGCAAGACCTCCATTTCCTTTTTATCACGAAGCGTATCGACAGGCTAAGTGCCTGTCTGCCTGCCGATTGGGGAGAAGGATATGACAATGTAACCATCTGTTGCACAATGGAGAATCAAGACCGGGTTGACTATCGCTTACCTATTTATAAAGCGGCGCCCATAAAGCATAAGATTATTATCTGCGAACCTCTTCTTACCCGGATAGACTTCCGTGGGGAACTGGGAGAGTGGGTGGAGCAGGTTGTGGCAGGAGGCGAATCGGGCAGGGAAGCCCGTATGTGCGATTATGATTGGGTACTGGATATCCGGCGGCAATGCGTGGAAGCCAATGTCGGTTTTTGGTTTAAGCAAACAGGCTCTTATCTGTTGAAGGAAGGGCGCGAGTTCAAAATAGCCCGCCAGTTTCAGCATTCGCAGGCGCGGAAAGCGGGGATTAATTATATGCCTGTTCGCGATGATACCTCTAATGAATAAATTAGAGGTATCACAAATAGGAGTAACCTAATTCTCCTCCTCCCGGGAGGAGGAGTACCCGCAGGGGGAGGTGGTAGGAGAAAAAGAATTCCTTAGAGTTATNNCCCGCAGGGGGAGGTGGTAGGTTGAGTAATAAGATACCTATAGAGATATTATCGCGGGCAAGCATAATTAATTATGAATCAAACAGAAGTTTAAAATGAATCGTGAAACAAATTAGAGCCTGTTTAAATTTT
>NZ_DBDF01000174.1 GCF_002293435.1 Bacteroides sp. UBA939
GGACAGCATGCGGATAATCATTTATATATAATAATATTATTCTTATATGAAGAAATTGTTTTCAATAGGTATTAGTTTTTTGACCCTGCTATATGTCAGTAGCCTGACTCTCTTGATAACCTCTTGCAGCCCTCCGAAAGAATTTTCCGGTGATAGCCGGAGGCAGGACTTCAACGCCGGTTGGACTTTCCGTTTGGGAGATGAACCGGCAGCCGCCAATCCTGCTTACGACGACACGGCTTGGCGAACATTGACTTTACCTCACGATTGGGCTATTGAAGGAGAATTCAGTAAGGATAATCCTTCGGGAACCGGCGGAGGAGCATTGCCCGGTGGTATCGGTTGGTATCGCAAGACGTTCACTGTCGGCAAGGAAGATAAAGGTAAAAGGTTAAGGATTGATTTTGACGGTGTATATATGAACTCGGAGGTTTTCATCAACGGACATTCTCTGGGTGTGCGTCCTTATGGATATGTTTCATTTGGTTACGATTTGACTCCTTATATCAAGTGGGGAGAAAAGAATTTGCTTGCTGTACGTGTGGATAATTCAAAGCAACCCAATTCCCGTTGGTATTCGGGGTGTGGCATCTATCGTAACGTGTGGCTCACGAAATTGAATCCTGTACATGTGGCGCAATGGGGTACGTATGTGGTTGCTGATGATATATTCAAAAATAGCGCACGGCTGACTATACATACCGCCATAGCCAATGAACAAGATACGGATACTCAGGCAGAGGTAATATCGATATTGCTGAATATGAAAGGTAAGGAGGTAGGACGCGCTTCTGCCGGATTGCTTTCGAAAGCGGGAAACCAAGAGGAGACCGTACAAAATATTACGGTAGAGAACCCTGAACTCTGGGGAATTGAACGACCATACCTGTATACGGTAAAGACAGAACTCCGCATAGACGGGCAGACGGTAGATACCTATACTACGCCTATCGGTATTCGTACTACTCATTTTGATGCGCAGGAAGGATTCTTTCTGAACGGCGCACGGATGAAGATAAACGGTGTATGCCTGCATCACGATTTAGGTTGCCTCGGAGCGGTGGTTAATATTCGTGCAATAGAACGCCGGCTGGAGATACTGAAAGAAATGGGGTGCAACAGTATCCGCTGTTCACATAATCCGCCTGCGCCGGAGTTGCTTGACTTGTGCGACCGTATGGGCTTTCTCGTGATGGACGAAACTTTTGACATGTGGCGGAAGAGAAAAACAGCTTACGACTATTCCCGTTACTTCAACGAGTGGCACGAACGTGATTTGACGGATTTGATACTTCGGGACCGTAATCATCCTTCTGTCTTTATGTGGAGCATCGGCAATGAGGTGTTGGAGCAATGGTCGGATGCAAAAGCGGATACGTTGAGTCTGGAAGAAGCCAATCTGTTGCTAAACTTCGGGCATGATGCGAGTATGCTGGCGAAAGAAGGTGAGATGAGTGTCAACTCCTTATTGACAAAGAAACTGTCGGATATGGTAAAGGCGCTCGACCCTACGCGTCCTGTAACGGCAGGTTGCAACGAACCGAGTCCGGGCAGCCATCTGTTCCGTTCGGGAGCATTGGATATCATCGGCTTCAACTACCATGATGATTGGTTTGCCGGCGTACCCAAGAACTTTCCGGGTAAACCGTTCGTTGTAGCGGAGAGCGTATCGGCGTTGATGACGCGTGGTTATTACCGTATGCCGAGTGACGAAGTGATAATTTGTCCCGAACGTTGGGATAAACCATACTATGATGCTTCATTCTCTTGCTCATCTTATGATAATTGTCATGTACCTTGGGGAAATACCCATGAAGGAACATTACGGCACGTGAAGAATAATGACTTTATCAGTGGTCAGTATGTCTGGACAGGTTTTGATTATATCGGTGAACCGACGCCTTATGGCTGGCCTGCGCGCAGTTCTTATTTCGGAATTGTGGATTTGGCAGGTTTTCCGAAGGATGCATATTATCTCTACCAGTCGGAATGGTGTCCGGAAAAAGAAGTATTGCATCTCTTCCCGCATTGGAATTGGACTCCGGGACAGGATATTGATATGTGGGCATATTATAATAATGCCGATGAGGTGGAGCTTTTCGTGAACGGCAAGTCACAGGGAATCCGCAAGAAGGGTGAGGATGATTTCCACGTGATGTGGCGTGTAAAGTATGAACCGGGTATAGTGCGTGCTGTTTCGCGCAAGGATGGGCAGACGGTACTCGAACAGGAAATACATACGGCAGGCGAACCTGCGCAAATCCGCCTGACAGCCGACCGGGATGCAATCATTGCGGATGGCAAAGACCTCAGCTTTGTATCTGTGGAGATATTGGATAAAGACGGTAACCTATGTCCCAATGCTGAAAACCAGGTGGTATTCGATGTGCAAGGTGCAGGCTTCATTGCCGGTGTAGATAATGGCAGTCCCATTTCTATGGAGAAATTCAAGGCTGACCGTCGTAAGGCTTTCTACGGAAAGTGTCTGGTGGTTATTCAGAATAGCGGTGCGAAGGGAAATATTGAACTGACGGCGAGTTCGGAAGGATTGAAAACGGTAAGTAAAGCGATTAAAGTGAAATAATATTCACGAATATCGTTAGTCTACATTACTGTATAGAGGTTATGTTAAAAGTGAAGTGTACTTTTGACATAGCCTTCCGACTTTAGAATTTGTATTTAATACCGGCGGAGGCGTAAAGTGAAACGCGGAAATAATACTGGTTGTCCGTTGCAAATATGCCTTCCAATGTTCTTTTGCTGTAATAAGCGTCTAGTAATATTTTCCTTAGTTGTTACTATGGAAAGAGATAAAAGTGGCGGTGTGATAACAAAATTTCGGTGTTTCACTTCTTTCTAATGGAGTGCCCCTGAAAAAATACAAATGAGTGTATATTATAGCCTTTTCGAGAAACCTGATGTAAACAAAATCGGTGAGCAATAACCCCTTTACGCCCATTTTATACCTAAAGGGATTATTGAACGAATTGCATCTATCTTTTACTGATATTAGTCGTGGCCTGCTGGGAGGCGCCATAACCGCTTTCATGGACGATCTGCATGACTGTCTTGCCGATGGCTAGACGGTAGAACTGGGTGGGTTATTTTACGTCTTCGCTAAATAGCCGACGCGAGGTGATGGAGAAGAAAGAATTGCGTGCCGCATCACTCCTGTCCGTGGATTAACGTTTTCTTAAAGAATGTTTATAACAGGTCCTTGCGTTAACCGTGCACAGTATGCCCGCCTAACGGGATGAAGTGTGAAGCAGGCGATTACTGACATAAATGGTAAAAATTGGAATCAAATATAGATGGTCTATTTACTAGGAGAACACTTGTTTTGTACTTGATTTTATCGAGTTAATAATTATTAATTTATCAACTCGTATTGATAGTATTGTTTGTAAGTTTATATATTTGTCTGTTGAATAGATTGAAATATTTTAATTACCCATCTTAAAATGACTCATTTATAGTGGATGTGCTTATAAATGAACTTTTTGGAATGATATAATAATTAGGGTGTCCAGTTTTACGTT
>NZ_DBDF01000064.1:0-625 GCF_002293435.1 Bacteroides sp. UBA939
TTACCCTGATTTTAATTATAATTGCTTGCACCTGAAATGACGAAGAACCATTTTTCGTCAGCTGAGAATGTAATCAAATAGTACGCAACAGTACTTTCTGAGGCATATTTAATACATTTTTGCACTATAGATAGAGCTGTTTTCACAAAAACACCTTACCTTTGCATTTGGTGTAATACAAAAGAATAACAGATATGAAAAGAATTGTATTGTATATGTTTATGCTCATGTTGGGCATCGGTTATGTTTCCGCACAAGGAAAAGCTGACATTAAGTTTGACGAGACCACACATAACTTCGGTACGTTTTCTGAAAACGACCCAGTTGTAAGTTGTGCGTTTACGTTCACTAATGTAGGGGATGCTCCGTTAGTGATACATCAGGCTGTCGCTTCTTGCGGATGTACAGTGCCTGAATATACTCAGGAACCTATAGCACCCGGCAAAACCGGAACCATTAAGATTACTTATAATGGAGCCGGCAAATATCCTGGACACTTCAAGAAGTCAATCACTCTGCGTACAAACGCGAAAACAGAAATGATGCGGCTCTATGTAGAAGGAGATATGACCCCGAAAGAAACTAAATAAGTATCTTTCCGTAATAAGAAGCTGTTTTGAATTTA
>NZ_DBDF01000064.1:716-48911 GCF_002293435.1 Bacteroides sp. UBA939
ACTGAATAAATTCAAAACAGCTTTTAAGAATAAAGGAGAATTTTTTTGATTCTCCTTTTTTTTTGCTTTCTTTGAAGCTGATTTGGATATAATAGTCGATATAATAGCAATAAACATAACAAAGTAATTTAAAATCTATGAAACAAGAAGAAGAGAAACTGGCCGGCTTGCCGGAGAATGCGTTTCGTGAACTCAAATCGGGCGAAGTCTACAACCCACTGATGAGTCCCGACAAGAAGTATCCGGAAGTAAATCTCTGGTCCATATTATGGGGTATCGCAATGGCTATCCTTTTTTCCGCCGCAGCGGCTTATCTGGGTCTAAAAATAGGACAAGTATTTGAGGCGGCTATCCCTATCGCAATCATCGCTGTCGGTGTGTCAAATGCTGCCAAACGTAAAAATGCACTGGGTGAAAACGTAATTATCCAATCCATCGGCGCCAGTTCAGGCGTCATCGTGGCAGGCGCCATCTTTACTCTGCCCGCTTTGTACATCTTGCAAGAAGCCTATCCTGAAGAAATCACCGTTACTTTTACACAAGTATTCATCAGTTCATTGCTGGGAGGTGTGCTGGGTATCCTCTTCCTCATTCCGTTCCGTAAATATTTCGTTAGTGACATGCACGGCAAATATCCTTTCCCCGAAGCTACAGCAACCACACAAGTCCTTATATCGGGCGAGAAAGGCGGTAATCAGGCAAAGCCACTGCTAATGGCAGGTATCATCGGAGGTTTATATGATTTTGTTGTGGCTACATTCGGCTGGTGGAACGAGAACTTTACCACACGTGTAGTTGGTTTTGGTGAAATGCTGGCGGAAAAAGCCAAATTAATATTTAAAATAAATACGGGTGCTGCCATACTCGGTATGGGTTATATTATCGGATTGAAATATGCTTCTATCATCTGTATCGGTTCATTGACGGTCTGGTGGATTATTATTCCGGGCATGTCCATGATTTGGGGAGACAGCGTACTGAATCAATGGAATCCGGACATCACAGCTACCATAGGTAGTATGACTCCCGAAGCGATCTTTAATCACTACGCAAAGAGCATAGGTATTGGCGGTATCGCTATGGCAGGTATCATCGGTATAATCAAGTCATGGGGCATTATTAAAAGCGCCGTAGGACTGGCTGCCAAAGAAATGGGTAGAAAGTCGAATGCGGAAATTATCATAAAACGCACGCAACGCGATATTTCCATGAAGATTATCGCTATCGGATCTATATTGACTCTGGTACTTGTGACATTATTCTTCTACTTTGATGTAATGCAAGGCAATCTGTTGCATACAATTGTAGCTATCGTATTGGTAGCAGGTATAACTTTCCTGTTTACGACTGTAGCCGCTAACGCCATTGCAATTGTAGGAACAAATCCGGTATCCGGTATGACACTGATGACGCTGATTTTGGCATCCGTTGTGATGGTAGCTGTAGGTTTGAAAGGTCCCGAAGGTATGGTGGCAGCATTGATTATGGGTAGTGTTGTTTGTACGGCACTATCTATGGCGGGTGGCTTTATCACTGACCTGAAGATTGGTTACTGGTTGGGAAGTACACCTGCCAAACAACAAACATGGAAGTTCCTCGGAACAATCGTTTCGGCTGCCACAGTGGGAGGTGTAATGATTATATTGAACGATGCTTATGGGTTTACAAGTGGTAAATTGGATGCTCCGCAGGCCAAGGCAATGGCAGCAGTAATTGAACCGTTAATGAACGGCGGAGGTGCTCCATGGCTACTTTATGGTATCGGTGCAATATTTGCCATTATACTGAACGCATTCAAAATTCCCGCTTTGGCATTTTCCTTAGGTATGTTCCTTCCATTAGGATTGAACGTTCCGCTTGTAGTGGGTGGTGCCGTTAACTGGTATGTAACAAGCCGCAGTAAGAATGCTGCCCTCAATGCAGAACGCGGCGAAAAGGGAACATTGCTGGCATCCGGTTTTATTGCAGGTGGTGCTCTGATGGGTGTAGTCAGTGCTGCAATACGCTTTGGCGGTACCGACCTGATGAACTATGCGTGGGTGAATAATACATGGTCTGAAGTACTGGCATTGGGCGCTTACGCACTGCTGATAATCTACTTTATCAAAGCTTCTATGAAAGTAAACCGTTAATCTGCATTATTTGCAGTAGTACAAAAATGAATCTTATAAACTCTAATATGAAAACAATTTTATTAATTACAGCACTGTTTATGACTACGCTGCTTTCCGCGCAGGAACCTGTTGAAATTCCCTTATGGCCTAATGGAATCCCTAATACAAATGGGCTGACAGGTGACCAGGAAGACTTGAACGGAGGGCGTGTGGCCAATGTCGTCAAGCCCACTATCACGGTTTATTGTCCGGCAAACCCCAACGGTATGGCTATCCTTATGTGTCCGGGTGGCGGATATGCCCGCTTAGCAATGAACCACGAAGGCCACGACATGGCATCCTGGTTCAATGCACAAGGAATTACTTATGTTGTTTTGAAGTATCGAATGCCGAATGGCCATCGGGAAGTTCCTCTCTCTGATGCCGAACAAGCAATTCGCCTGATACGCCGGAACGCAGCAGAATGGGGCGTCAATCCCAATCGCGTAGGTGTTATGGGAGCATCGGCAGGTGGACATTTGGCAGCTTCACTCTCTACTCTTTACAGTAGCGAAGAAACCCGTCCGGATTTCCAGATTCTGCTATATCCCGTAATCTCTATGGTACCGGGTATCACTCACGGAGGCTCCCGTCAGAATCTTCTTGGAGATAATCCGATGAAAGAACTGGAAGAAGCATATTCGCTCGAACGACGTGTATCACCTCGTTCGCCGCAGGCTTTCATTGTACTATCCGCTGATGACGGCGCAGTGCCTCCCATGAACAGCATCGGCTACTTCATGGCTCTTAACGGTCAGAACGTTCCGGTTTCCATGCATATCTATCCTATTGGCGGACATGGATGGGGCTTTCGTGATAACTTCACCTACAAACGTCAGTGGACCGGCGAACTGGAAAAATGGTTGCGTGACGGATTGAAATTTGAAAAACAGTAAAACTATAAAAGTATATGAAAAAACTAACCTTTATCACTTATCTCGCATTACTTCCTTTTGCCCTTCAGGCACAAGAGAATCGTTATGAACAGTTGACGAACCCCCAACTGACAGACATCAACAAGGAAGCACCCCGGAGTACATTCACTTCATACAGCAGTGAAGAAGACGCCATCATCAATGACCGTATAAACGGGACATACCGTTTCTCTCTCAATGGGAAATGGAAGTTCAACTACGTGGAAAACTTCGCAGATCGTCCAACGGACTTTATGAACGAGCGTACCGACGTCAGTAGCTGGCCGAACATTAACGTGCCGGGCAACTGGGAGTTGCAAGGCTTCGGTACCCCGATCTACGTAAATCACCCTTATGAATTCTGTTCCAGGGGATACGAGCCTTATTGGGATAAACCTAATCCGCCTTATGTGCCCAAAGAATGGAATCCAACCGGTACTTACCGTCGTGAATTTACTCTGGGAAATGACTGGGACGGAAAAGAAATCTTTCTCAGCGCCGATGGTGTGCGTGGTGCAGCCTTCTATTATATCAACGGCAAATTTGTTGGAATGAGTAAGGATGCCAAGACTCCCGCCCGCTTTAACGTCACTGCTATGGCAAAGAAGGGCAAAAACATTATTGCCATTCAGGTGCATCGTTTCTCGGATGCTAATTATTTAGAGTGTCAGGACTTCTGGCGCATCAGTGGTATCGAACGAGATATTTATCTCTATGCTACACCCAAAATTCATATCGCCGATTTCAAAGTGGAGACTCCGCTGGATACATATTATAAAGATGGTATTCTAAAGCTGAAAGTGAAGCTCGCCAATGAGAGTGACATCAAGACTCCATATATGGTTTCTTATCGTCTGCTGGATAATGACGACCAACAAATAGCACAATCTTCCACACGCGTAGAAAATAATCAGACTGAAGCGGAGTTTACTCCGAAAACAATAAAGAGTCCGAAACAATGGACAGCGGAAACACCTTATTTATATACGCTTGTCATCAGCCTGAAACGTACCAACGGTGAAGTGATAGAAGCAACAAGCTGCAAAGTAGGTTTCCGTACGATAGAAATCAAAGACAAGCAACTCATGGTAAATGGTGTGCCCATTCTTGTAAAAGGGGTAAATGTCCACGAACATAATGAGTACACCGGACACTATGTACCGGAAGAGCTTATGCTGAAAGATTTTGAACTTTGGAAGAAGTATAATGTGAATACTGTACGTACTTGCCACTATCCGCAACAGGAACGTTTCTATGAACTTTGCGATATGTATGGTATCTATGTTATTGACGAAGCCAATATCGAAAGCCACGGTATGGGTTACGGCTTACATGTAGGGGGTACTTTGGGTAATAATCCACTGTTTATGGATGCCCATATTGACCGCACCATGAATATGTACGAACGCGACAAGAATCATCCATCCGTAATTATCTGGTCATTGGGTAATGAAGCCGGTAACGGATTGAATTTCTACGTCACTTATAATACATTGAAAACAGTCGATAACCGTCCGATACAGTATGAGCGTGCCTTGTTGGAGTGGAATACGGATATTTACTGTCCAATGTATGCATCCCCTCAAAGCATTGAGAGATATGCACAAAATGAAGAAATGACACGTCCGCTTATCTTGTGTGAATACGCTCATGCCATGGGTAATAGTCTTGGCAACTTTCAGGATTATTGGGACATTATCGAAAAATACCCGATACTGCAAGGCGGATGCATCTGGGATTGGGTAGACCAGGGGTTTGCCGCCCAAACAAGTGATGGGCGTAAATATTGGGCATATGGTGGAGATTATGGAGAAACCGGTACTCCTTCCGACGGCAATTTCTGTATCAATGGTATAGTATATCCTGACCGTAGTGTGAAACCTCAAACTATCGAGATGGGCAAAGTCTACCAGAATATCAAATTCATTAAGTTCGACCCGCAAACCTGTACGGTACAGATGCGCAATGATTTTTCATTTACTAACCTTAATAAATATGATTTCCATTATATTGTCCGCGAACATGGAAAAGAAATCTATAAAGGTAAAATGGATAATATCAGTGCCGCCCCGGGTAAAACGGTTACCAGTTCGTTTCTGCAAGGTATTCCTAAAGATAAGAATACTACAGGGGATGTCTGCGTCGAATTCTACGCAACTATACGTAATGCAGAACCATTCCTGCCGGTGGAAACGGTAATTGCCTGCGAACAAATTACTGTCCATCCTTTCCATAAAGAGAAAGCCTTGCAACAAAATCTTGCTAAAGCGGATGAAGTTTCTGCGCAGGTTGTATTCTCGGGCAGTGACTTTAAAGCTGTTTTCGATAAACAGAGTGGAATGTTGGTATCTTATATCTATAAAAAGCAAGAGTATATCAATAATAATCAGGGACCCCGTCCTTTCTTTTGGCGCGCTCCAACCGACAATGATTACGGGGCAAAACTTCCAACTCGCCTGAATGCATGGAAAGAAGCAAGTTACCAAGACCTCAAAGCCGAATCATTCAACGTTTCCAAGCAGGATGGCAATTCTGTGGTGAAGGTAAGTTACCGTTTTCCGCAAACGGATGCCCGTTGGGAAATTACGTATAAAGTATTTGCCAGCGGTATTATTAAGGTTGATAACCGGTTTGTTGCCACAGGAACAGAAATTCCAATGATACCTCGCGTTGGTTTGCGTATGCAATTGACGGATGTATTTACCAAACTCACCTATTATGGACGTGGACCGGAAGAAAACTATTGCGACCGCCGTACTTCTCAGTTCATCGGAGAATATACGACTCCAATAAAGGATATGTATGAGCCATATATGCGCCCGCAAGAGAATGAACACCGTACGGATATCTATTGGTGTGCCGTTACCAACAGGCAAAAAGGTGGTTTACTTTTTATTGCCGACCACACGTTCGAGTTCAATGCTTCCAACTATTTACTCGAAACTCTGGATAGCGGCGAAACCATTGACAACGGTGCTCCCCGTACCGATGCGACTGTTCATCGTCACCTTACTGACCCATTACCGCAAAAGTTGGTAGATATGTTTATTGACTATCGCATGATGGGTGTCGGCGGCGATAATAGTTGGGGAGCTACGGCACACGAACCGTATTTGATTCGTCCCGGTATGGAGAATGTTATTGAATATGGTTTCTCTATCGTACCATTCGACAGGAAGACGGATTTTAAGGATTTAATTTATCAGTACTAAACGGGTAATATCATTCTAATCTGCATTATTCATACTGTAGTTAAAGTAGTTATCACTTCGTTAGTAGTTAAGGAGTTAAAGCCGATACTCCGTGAAGCATATAACAAGGCTATCGGTTTTAACTCCTAAGCCAACTTGTTGACTGATAACTCCTCTAAATCCTAAAGCATGAATTATTCAGGCTAATAATTTACAAAATAAATCAGATAATTATTTAATTAATGGAAAGGATGTAGTACATTTGCTGCATCCTTTTTATTTTTATTTTAAAATCGAAGAATAATGAAAACAATGACTACACTCTTACTTAGCGCACTCTGCGTAGCTACTGTCAATGCCCAGACAGAAGATAAAAGCAACGTTATGTTGAACAATGGAATAAGTTTTTTAAATATTCCTTATGTGGCGCATACGTTGGAAGTAAATGATGGTACGGAGGAACTTATCATCAACTGTGACGAAGTAGACTGTACTACTTTTGTTGAATATGCTCTCGCCATGTCCCTTTCGTCTACCGAAGACGGTCAGGTGGCTGAAGGTGAATTTGCTGATAACCTTCAAAAGATACGTTATCGTGACGGCAAAATAAACGGATATATTTCCCGCTTACATTATAATACAGACTGGGCAAACAATGGTATACGCCAAGGATTCCTTGAAGATGTGGCAGCTACTTATAGTCCGTACACTCGGAGAGTATCTCTTTCTTATATGTCTTCTCATCCCGAACAGTATAAACATCTAAGCAATTCTCCTGAGAATGTGGCTAAAATAAAAGAGATTGAGAGTTCTTTGTCCGGTCAGGAATTTCACTTTGTTCCCGAAGAACTGGTGAAATTCAATGGTTTGCCCTGGATTAAGAATGGTGACATCATTGCTATTACTACCAATACTCCGGGTTTGGATGTAACTCACATGGGTATTGCTTTCTATGTAGATGATAAGTTATGCTTGTTGCATGCTTCTTCTAAGGACAAGAAAGTGGTTGTATCTAAAGTAGCACTTGGCCAGATGTTGAAAAGCAACGATAACTGGACAGGGATTCGGGTATTGAGGATGAAGAAGTAATGATATAGGCATACATCAGAATTCATCTTATAAGTGCTGTAAACTAAAAAATGCTATTTACAGTATCTCTTTAATCCGATCTATCTGCCTATTCAGAAAATATTCGGCATATTTGCTGTAATCCTCTGTTTCATAAAAAGCTATCAAGTCCTTTCTGTAGTTCAGAATATCGGAATCTTTGGTAGAATATACGGGAATTATGCCTGCGTTCATTAAAACAATGCTTTCTATCATTCGTGCAGTACGTTTGTTTCCGTCAATGAAAGGTTGTAGACGGGCAAGATTGCAATGCAAATACACTGCCTTCTCTAAAGGGTTGGTGTATCCTTCTTGCTGAAAAAGAATTTCATTCAGCTTGCTTTCTATTTCTTGCTGATTCTTGGGAGGAATATAATCCGTTCCGCTGATACGAACTGCTCGTGCCCGTAGTGACCCCGATTCTTCGTTAGATACTAATTCTGTAGAGATAGATTGATGTACTCTAAAAAGAGTGCGTTCGTCTATAATCTCTTGATTTTTTTCTTTATGGATATATTCTAATTCAGAGATGAACGTGTTGTAGAGGTTTTTAAGCATCTTGGCATCTTCGTACCGTTTCTCCGAAGTAATGCCATCTTTGAGTAATGCTTCGGTCTCAACGTAGGTATACGTATTGCCTTCTATCTTGCCCGAATAGTAGCACCAAATGACTGCCAAGTCCTTTATTTCATTGTAATAAAGTTCAGATAACCTGGATAGAGGATTCTCCAAAATAAAAGAAGCCTTCTTTTGTTGCTCTTCGTTGAATATAGGTTTCATACCTTAGCGTATTTGATGGGGTTATTAACCCCTTAAATCATTGGAGAATCGTTGGTTTTAATCCTCTTTTTAATCCTAAAAACAAAAAACCTTGTAACCATATACTGAAATCCAGTTAGTTACAAGGTTTCTTTGAGGTTCCTGGCGGAGTATCTCTAATACTTATAATCAGCTAATTACATAAGTATCGGTCTACATCCGGACTACATTACTGTAGGAAACTTCATCTTGCACTATACTCTGAAACAGCTTTGGTCACAGACTCTAACTTCGGTGATTCGGGGTTCTTATTTCATTAATACCTCAAATTAATATTTAATCTGTTTCTTTGTTTTTAAATTCATTCCATTTCCCGCCTTTTATAACTGTCATCCGGCAACCTCGGCGATGGTCCCGTGATACAAGTCCAATCTAGCAGATAGAACTGCATTTTCTTGTATAAGACGTTTGTTTTCTTCTTTTAAATTCTTATTTTCTTCTCTCAAATAATTTGTTAAATTGTTATTATTTGATATATTTTTATCGGATGAGAGAAATTTTTCTCCCTCTCCAGTTATTATCCAAAGGATATTAACTTCGGGGAATGTGAGATAAATTTCTCTCAGAGCGTCTGAACCTATTTCTTTAGTTATTCCTTTGATAAAACTCCTACTTTTCCCTATTTTAAGGGAAAATGCATTTGGTGTTAGCTCTAATGCATCGCATAACTCTATTAACCGTTGTTTTACCTGGCTAAAACTTTCCATATTATATTCCTTACTTGATGGCTAAAATTTATCTCATAATATTTTGAAATGAGATAAATTTCACTCATATTTGCACCATATTTCAAAATCAATGAAACAAATGTACGATAAAAACGAAACAAATGCAATAGCGAAAAAACGCTATTCGTTCAAAAAAGGCTATTTACAAGTTACTCTCTCACAAAAAAGAGAAGTGAGAGACAAACTTATGTCCGCTCTCAAAATCTCTCGTCTGACTTATTTTAGTAGTCTTCTTAACGGAGGTATCGTAGACATCAGCATGACTAAATATGAAAAGATAAATGCTGTGTTCTTGGAGTATAACATCCTTGATGTATGGGATATTTCCTCTCTAAATTGACTGATATGAAATCAAACGTTAAACTCGGTTCACGTGAATGTGAAGTCCTCGAATGCATAGCATGGGGAGCTTCTCAAAAAGAAACGGCCAGTTTTCTTGGTATAGCGCCTCGTACCGTTGACAATACAGTTCGGAAAATTAAGTTGAAAACCGGTATGCAGAAAGCGGCTGAACTTTCCGCTTATTGGTTCTGTACTCATTTCGATATATCATTCGATCTTTCTCCATTGATAAGAATGAGATTAGCAACCGTTATGCTCGTGTTTTTCCTTTTTACAGGAATAGACTTCAAGTCTGATCCGATATATACTCGCTGCAATAGGCGTGCACGCATCGAAATTCGGGTTCTGGCGCGCACTCGGGAAATTGATATTTCAAATAGTTAATCAACAAACAATATTTCTACCTATGAGAAGAGTCACTTCACTATCCCCTTGCCTAGACAGGGATAAGCGGATCAAGCCAGATTTATCCGAGAATGAAAACCCGGAAGCCCTGGAAGCTATCAGACAGGAGAAGAGAAATAGGGATATTGGTAAAGTACCGCTCCGGATTAATGCATATACCATTGTGATGGTTGACCCTGAACTTTGTACGCCGCAACATGCCGAGAAGCTGCGGGCAAAATTTGAAAAGGCGAGAAAGCAATTTCCATAACTAAAAATATGAATTATGATAAAGAACCATTTTGAAATGAACTCGAAGGTACTGGCTATACTTTTAGAAATAATCGTTGAAGATAATATTCCAGTGAATGTGACTACCGGCGACAGCCATAAGGATTATGACGGCAGCGCATCGGTTGATGTATTGTTTGAGTATGATTACAGAGATACCGACATTGTAAATGAAGCCCTATGCCGGGCTATAAATTTGACTTTTGATTTAGTAGAATAACAATAAAGATATGAAACTAATTATTGAAGAGGAAACTTATCGCCCAGCTTATGTGGAATCAACGTTTAAAAGCCGATTGAAGACTGCACTAAAATATGATGAAACGATTTGGACGTTTTTCATCAGTGCTAAAAGTATTATGTCACAAGTCCGAACAAATAACCATATCAAAATATGGCAGTTGTATACTGTTGAATTTGAACAGAACAAGGTGTGGATATGGCATCTGAATATCAAAGGAGAAAAGGACAGACTTGTAATGAGAGTGGCGGAGAAACCAATCAATTAAAAACAATAAAGAAAGGAATAAAATTATGAAAACAGATACTGATATAGCTATTGAAGCGATCAATGAGGCATTGAAAGCTTCACGGGATAGGGCAATAAAATCTTTATGCGAAACAACATGCCCCGGCAAGGTAGATTTATGCCGAGCGTATGAACGGGCTGAAAATTGTCCAAAAGTAAAACAGTTTTTAAAACATTACAACGGATAGATATGAAGAAAGCAAAAGTAAGAGTCACTGGGAATTATGTTTCCCGCACCAGTTTTAAAAATCCTATAGATATGATACTGAACTTACCTATAGGTTTTACACATACTGATATTGAGAATAAGATAGTGAGCACGTATCATCCGGAAGGCTATTCTATTGGAAAAGTGGAAGTACTTTGTGTGTATGATGAAGATTAACGTAAAACGAAAAAGTAATAGCCTTGGGCGGCTTTGTAAAACCCATAGATAAAAATGAAAACATTAGATGAAAAAGCAGTATTGTTCTCTGATAGAATAGCAAATCAGAGTGGTGTCTACTCAAAAGGAGAGTTGGAAACGGCTTATGTAACAGGTGCAACAGAAAATCAAGAATTGACCAGTGACGAATGTGGTACGTTTGGGCAAGCGATTGTTTCGCTTCAACGAGGTTTTAATATTGCTCGTAAAGAATGGGGCGGCAAATGCTTTATAGTAAAGCAGATTAACTCTGATATAGCATCGGATATCGTTCCGAAGATGCAATCACTACCAGATGCAGCTAAGAAAGAAATCAGTAAGCATGCGGATGGCTCAATTCATTATCGGGAACAATGTTTGGTTGTGTACCCGGACGCTAAATGTGGGTGTATGGCTACAAACTATGTACCTGACTGGCAGGACATGTTTTCCAATGACTGGATAATAATTGAATAGTCACATTGCCATACGGCGGTTAGATGTCTGCCGTATGGCTCAAAACAAGATAGAAAGGAGTATTTATGACTGTAGGTGAATTAATTGCAGAATTGAATAAGTATGATAAAGATTACGACGTAGTCTTTGATTTAGATACTGAAGATAATGAACTATCGGATATTATACATATATCTGATAGTTCATGAGGGTAGTATGTGGAATGTAGTTTTGAAGTAGAACAATAAAGGGATGAGAATGCTATGTCTCTTTATAACAAACTACCCGCTTTATCGGATGGTAAAAAAGATAAGGTGGGATGCGGAGATAAATGCATTGGCAGAAAGGTTGCTCCCATAAGAAGAAATACAATGTATGCGAACCGGTTTGTTTCGGCTGTACCCGGTAGTCCTGTTGCAGCTTCAGGAAAATCCCGTCATTCGCAGAATGAAATATAAAAGACTATGTACTTTACACAAAACGATGTTACCCGGATAACGGATGCCTCCAAAGGGCGGCTGCTTGACGTTGCCCAGGACTTTCATGAGTTCCGCAAATCCGGAACAAGTTATGTCTGCGATTGCCCTCGTTGCGGGGCAGCCCGGAAATTCAGCATCAATCCGGCGAAAGATGTATTCGGGTGTTTTTCGTGCCATGAGGTGAACGGAGGCGGCGCTCTCTCTTACCTGATGAAAGTAGAAGGCAAAGAGTATCTCGCGGCGCTTGAATACCTGGCCAATAAGTTTAATGTCTTGCTGGATGAGAAACCGGGGACTCAGAAACCGAAGGCAAAGAAACTCAAAAAAGGCAGTAAGGCAGCCAAAGGGGTGGATGTCGACAGTTATTGCGCGCGTATGCTGGCCGCCTCCGGATTGACCGTTGAAGATGTCACCGCCAAGGTTTACAAGAGCGATGACAAATCGGCAATCTTCGAGTCAAGGACGTTTCGCCCCGGCACCATCGACGAGCGTGGCGCCATCATCCAAGGGGATGATGTAATCATTGAATATTATGACCTGGACGGGATGCCGGTTACCTACTACCGTAAGGACAACAAGAAGCGAGTAATCGACGAGAAGAAAGAATACTTCCGTGTTCGCTGGCAGTTCCCGGACTCCCATTTGGATAAAGAGGGCAAGCCATTTAAATACAAATCGCCTCCCGGTTCCGGAACGCCGGTGTATATCCCGGAACGTTTGCGCCGGATGTATAAGGAGAAAACACCTATCCCGCGCCTGTATATTCAAGAGGGAGAGAAGAAAGCGGAAAAGGCTTGCAAGCACGGTATTCCATCGATTGCGGTATCAGGCATTCAGAACCTGGGTATGAATAAGTCTCTTCCGGAAGACGTGGTACGTATTATCACCAATTGCGCGGTTAAAGAAGTGGCATTCATCTTTGACTCGGACTGGGACGACATCTCGGCGAACATCAAAATCAATGACCAGGTGGAGAAGCGCCCCCGGAACTTCTACTATGCAGCAAAGAATTTCAAGGAGTATATGCGGGAATTGAAAAACCGCAATATCTACGTAGAGGTATTCATCGGGCATATACAGAAAAACTCCGCCGGTGACAAAGGGCTTGATGATATCCTGGCTAATACGCTTGCAGGCAATGAAGATGAATTGGCAGCAGATATTGAATTTGCTTGTAATGATAAGAAAGGGTTGGGTAAATACGTAGAGATGTTCAAGATTACCACCCTGACCGACCACAAGATAGCGGAACTTTGGTGTTTGCATTCACATGAAGCGTTCGCGGAACGTCATAAGGATGTCTTGATAAATCTTCCGGAGTTTGTTTTCGGCCGCTACCGGTGGAAATTCGACGACTCCGGAAAGGTTGTCCTGGCGCAACCTTTTGATGATGATGAGAAGTTTTGGAACGAAGAAACCAAATTCGATCGTTCCGGGAATGCACGCACGGAAATTGATTTCTGCTATGTCAATTCGCAGAACTTCCTACAGAACCGGGGCTTTGGCCGCCTTCGACGGTTGGATAAAAGCTACCAGTTCATTCACCTGGATCCGCCGGTGGTTCGCCCCATCGAGGCGAGTGATGCCCGGGACTACCTGTTCCAATTTGCCAAGCATTACTGCAAAAAAGAGGTAAACGAGATGTTGATCAAAGGGGTTTCGCAATATGTGGGCCCTGACAAACTTTCCCTGCTCGGGTTCATTGAGCCTAATTTCATCAGGCCGAACCGGGAAAGCCAATACCTTTACTTCGATAAAAACTGCTGGCACATCACAAGGGACACGGTTAAAGAAATGGGATACGAAAGTATCTCACATCACATCTGGGAAGAACAGAAGAAGGGCGTGCCGGCTAAATACTTAGGCAAGCCGCTGATCCGGTTTCAGATGAAAGACGGGCAATGCAGCTATGATATCACCCGGGAAGGTAAATCCTGCCACTTCCTTCGGTTCCTGGAGAACGCCAGCAATTTCACCTGGCGCAAACAGCCGGAAGAAATCGAAGAAGCGGAAGAGAACGAAAACCGCATCCACTTGCTTAGCAAACTATGCGCTATCGGTTACATGGCCATGGAGGCGAAAGACAACAATGTCGCCCGTGCCGTAATCGGCATGGACGGTAAACAGTCGGAAGTCGGTGAGTCTAACGGGCGTTCCGGAAAGTCGCTCATCGGCGAACTTATGCGCAATGTGACACCAACAGCGTATATATCCGGAAAGCGAAACGATATTTTCGCCGACCAGTTTATTTGGAACGATGTGCAGGAAAACACCAAGTTGGTGTTCATCGACGACGTGCTGCGAAGTTTTAACTTTGAGTTCCTGTTTCCGGTCATCACCGGCGACTGGACGATCAACTACAAGGGCGGCCGCCGTATCACTATTCCATTCGCCAAGTCCGCCAAAATCTATATTCCTACGAACCATGCTATCCGGGGAACCGGTTCCAGTTACACCGATCGCCAATGGTTGATTGCCTTCTCCGACTACTACAATGACGTACACAAGCCGTTGGATGACTTCGGTTGCCTGTTCTTCTCCGAATGGGATTACGAGCAGTGGAACCTGACCTGGAACATGCTTGCCAACTGCATCCAGCTGTATCTAACTTTTGGAGTTGTTCAGGCGCCGGGCGAACGCCTGGAGATGCGTAAACTCCGGCAGGAAATCACCGAACCGCTTATCTCCTGGGCGGATGAATATTTCTCTGACCCGGCACACCTTAATACCAAATTGGTGCGCCCTGAACTTTATGATGCGTTTAAGAATTATGACCGCCGGCAGGAAAAATATATCAGCACTACGGATTTTAAAAAGAAAATCAAGCTATATTGCAAATGGAAAGGCTATGTCTTTAACCCGAACAAGTATGACCCGGTTACCGGCAAGCCACACCATTTTGATAAAGACGGCGCCCCTATCCTGGATGATAAGTCCGGAGGCGTGGAATACTTCACTATCGGTTGTAAAACCATTCCTGAAATCACCGAAGACGCCTCTTCTGATTCCGAACCGCAGTTACCATTTACAGCAGCAAGTAATAAACTAATAGATTATTAAGCCATGGCAGTAACACTAAGAGAACTCGAAAACGAACTCATGCCGTTGTATGAGCAGAACCCTGAACGCTTCAGGGCATTCTATAACAAGGTATATCTGCTGCTTTACAGAATGCCGGAAGGCGGTAAACTTCGCGCTGAAGAGCATTGCAGCGAGGCTACTATACCGTTGTTTATGAAAGTGGCTATCTTTATCATGCTGTTCGATCCGTCCTGGAGAGACGAAGATGGGTACGATTTGTTGGAGGTTTGTGCCGATATCAGTCCGACAACTATCGGCAGACGGCGTAAAATCGTACCATCACACCCTTTATTTAAAGGGACGTGGTATTCCAATTTATTACCCTGTAAAGATACGAATAACAAATGAGATACACAACAATATTATGATAAAAAAAGAGAATAAAATACAGGTAGTTATCGCCCCTACAGCCCAGGAACGGGAAAAGCTGATCGCACGCCTGGCCGTCTACCATGGGTTCGCCCGGATCGCATCGGACGCCGCCAAGATCATCCGGAAAGACCTCTATTCTGTCGACCTCGCTACGGCTTATTTCGTGCTCTGCAGCAGCTACAATTTTCGCGGGTCGGTAATCACCACACAAAGGCTTTATGAACTGGCAGCGCGTGGTATCTGCGTGATAGTGGGCGTCAAGAGCCTACCGCGTGAGTACGAGTTGATATCACAGACATTCTATCCGGGTGATTTGCGGTAACACGAGGCGGAGTATTCTTAGAAGACACAACGCGGAGTATTCTTTTGGCGGTGGTACATAAGTGCCGCCGCTTTTTTTTGTCCGCCGTTTCCCCTCTCACCCCTTTCATTGGATATAAACGTTTTGAACAAAGGTGCTTTCGGACGTCGAAGCCGCAGCGCAGAGGGGGACATATATTCTTTTTATTATTTCTTTTCTTTATAAAAACACCCTACCTAAAAAATAGAAATATTTCTGTACTTTCGTACGGAAGCCCGTTTTTCGCTATTTATTACGTTGTAAATCAGATATTTAGACACCGCACGATTTTCGTACGAAACCGTACGATTTGTACTTTTCCGCACGAAATGCCTTTTTGTACGCAAAACGAGATTCCGTACAGAAAAAGTGCGCATTTTGTACGGACGTAAAACGTTGATAATCAGGTGTGTTACATAACGCTGACGCACAAAAAGAACAATTGCACAAAAAAATAGTACTGTTTCGCCAAGGGTGGTAGTAAGTGAGTGGGAAAGAGAAAATGTAGACCGATAATAGGATAATCAACTTATTTTTACTACTTTAGCTCCACACTATTTTTTAATGGACACATGACTACCAAGATAACCGTACCTGCACATATCCGGGAATACTTGATCGGAAAGTTCTGCAACTTTCAGGATACAGCAGTTCGTTTCCCGGATTCATCAGATATCTACCACATAATCTACGATTTGTTGGAGAAACGTCCGGCTGATCATCCGGTTGACAGAGGCAACCTGGAAATCTTCCTCCCGGCACGTTCTATCGGTAAAAGCCCTGAGACTTACAATTTTCTCGGGGTTCGCTCCCAGATGATCATTAACCGTAAACTGGAGTTGCTTATGTGGGCGGAGTTGCACGATACGGTAGATGAGCAAAAGCATCGCTATGGCGTAAACTTCATTGTCGGTATCCATGCCTTCATGAGCAAGTACGGAATTTCCAGCATTACCGAAGATGCGTTCCTTAAAAATTTCTACCGGTGGCGCACGAAGATGCGACCGAAAGAAAAAAAACGGGAATATACCCGAAAAAGTTAACCCGAGCAAGTGTAGTTAATTGTCCGATTTTCGTGCAAAAACAGTGTAAAAACAGAAGTAAAAGCGTGATAAAACATGCGCAAACATTAATAATCAAGTAGTTATGAATAATATTGGAGGTATAATTCAGTGTGAAATTCTTGGTATTGACGATGTAATCCTCTTCTCCGTAGTCAACCAAATAGCGGAAATCCGGAAAAAGGAAACCGCCGAATGGCACACGTTACCTATCAACCGGAGAAATACGATGGTGACAGCGGCACCTGTCGCCGGCAATGCCGGAACGCTTTATGAACACAAGTTCAGTACCATTTTGCCGGCAAACGTGGTAACGCGGTTGGATATCAGCCGTTACCGTTTGTTCTGTATCAATGGCTGCATTCTGCGTTATACGGATGCCAACGGAAATAAACGTATGCTCGGAACGAAAGATTATCCGCTTACAGGGACTTTCGCCGAAGTACCGGAACAGACAGCCGCCGGTTTGGCGGGGTATGAATTGAAATTAAATGCTTCTGAAGTCATTCCACAGCTTCCTTATATAGAGATTTAACGTCCTTCCATAGCTTTCTATAACTGCGTATCATTGCATCAAAAATAATGCAATGAGTCAAAAACGCATCATTCTCTCCGATTCGTCACTTAATAGATACGGTTACCGGGTTCTTACGTCAGGTCTCAATATTGAAGCCTTCAAAAAGAATCCGGTCATGCTGTATATGCATTTTCGTGACGAAGGTTCCCCTATCTGGGGAAACTGCAAAGCTATCGGTCATTGGGAGGATATTCAAATTAACGGTGACGAACTCTCTGCCATTCCTGTTTTCGATAAGGTCGATGATCTCTCCAAAGAGGTGGCCGCAAAATACGAAGCCGGGACTTTCTCCGCCGCAAGCATAGGTATCCGTATCATTGCCACAAGTGCCAACAAAGACTTGCTTCTCCCTGGACAGACACGCGAAACTATCACGGAAAGCGAATTGATGGAAGCTTCCATCGTTGACATACCTGCAAACTCCAATGCCGTACGCTTGTACGACCGTACTTCGTCTGCTATCCTGGCGGCAGGCAAGGATACGTTATCAGTGCCGGAATTACCCAAATCCAATTTAAACGTTATGAATTTAAAATCAAGCTGGAAAGCAGTTTGTGCTTTCTTGAAGATTGCAGGCGATAAAGCGGACACGACCGAACTCTCCCTGGAGCATATAGAGTCGCTTGACGCGGAAATGAAACGTCTGAAAGATGAAAACGAGTCGCTTGTACAGGCGAAAAAAGACATTGAAGAAAAGCTAACCGCTTCTGCCGGAGAGGTCTCCCAATTGAAAACGGACATCGGAACCAAGGACACCGAAATCGGCACTTTGAAAAGCAGTGTTGAGAGCAAAGACAATGAAATCGCCCAGCTTAAAGAGCAAGTGAAGAACCTGAAAAGCAATCCTGCCGATGAAGGTCGAGGTCTGAAACCCAAAACCGAACCGGAAGGTGACGACGAGAAAGAAGACCTGGCAGCTTTCTGCGAAAAGAATGGTAACGATTACGATACCATGGCTGAGAGAATTAAAAAAGAGGGATTAATCTAAACCTTAATTTATGAAATTAGTAGATGTATCAAAACTCCAGGAAAGCCTTGTTATCTATGACAAGGCTCTCCGTACGTTGCCTTATGCAACATTGAAAGAAGTAGCGGCAATACTCAAACTGAACGTAAGGGACTTGCAAGGCAAGCATTCACTTATCAATGAACGTCGCCGTGCCGGTGGCACCCAGTCTTATAAGATTGGCAAGGAATTCAAGGAATTCGAGCAAATCTTCGGCTATGAACCTTCGCTGATTGAACCGAAAGATGTTGTATTCATCACACGCGAGAATTCGCAGAAGTATGATGATAACGAACTGTTGATCATCGGCGGAACACCCGTGAACAATATCACGAAGAAACACCCGATGGAAACGAAAATTGTATTCGGATTGACAACCTCACATGCCGAAGACGTTGTGTACAGTTTGTTTCATGCGGAGCGTGACGAAGACTCCAAGTCGCCCAGCGGCGCATTTGACGGTTACTTTACGAAGGCTGACAAATTAATCGTTTCAGGCGCCGTAAATGCCGCACGCGGCAACTTGGCGATCTCCGGAGAATTTGCCATGCCGGTTAATGAGAATGACTACAGCGCTTATGAAAACCTGGTTGACTGGATCGGTGGCGCCCATAACTCGTTACGCAATTCACAGGGAGGCATTCCGCAGTTGATGTGTGCGGAAACTGTTATCAAGGCGGCCCGTGCAGCTTTGCGTAACAAGTTGAAAATGCAGGAATATCCCAGTGTAGCCCGCATGGTTGAACTTTTACGCGAAGATGCTTTCTGTTCTTCGCTGGAAGTTGTGACACATGAGGCACTGGGTAGAGGTTCCCGCCTCATTATGCAGAAAGCCGGTAACATGGACCTCGCGTTCAACACACAAGCTGCTGCAAAGTTCTGTCAAATCCGCGATATCTATCCGGATCCCAACGAATGGCAGTTCTGGCTGCAAGCCGGTTACGACACCCGTATCAACGACTGGCACGAGAAAGTGTTCCGTACGAACGAGCAGAAGAACGAAAGCAATGACCTGGCTGGCGACTATTGTCTGACAGGCGCTGTACAGGTGAATATCACCGGAACGGATGCGGGAACCTGGACTATTGACGGCAAAACGTCTACCCGTTCCAACGGTCAGTACTTCATTGGTCTTACACCGGGGAATCATACCATTGTATTCAAGGACGTGGATGGAAAGACGAAACCGAATAATCAAGAGGTTACCGTCGCCGCAGGTAAAGTTGTCGCCATTGATGCACAGTACACCTAATTAACGGAGGGGACTTTCCCCTCCCTGTTTAATTCAAATATTACATCACAATGAAAAAGAAACATTTATTTATCCTTGGATTTTTGTTCATCCTGGCAGCAATTATGTTACCGGAAGTACAACACCTGTTGTCATTGGATTTGAGTGATCCGAACACCGTTCAGGCGGCCGGTCCCGCCTTTGCCCCACTGATGTATAAAATGGGACAAAACAATATGGGCGGTTTTAAACCGTGTGTACTGTTTATTCCGGCGAGATCGGTCAGCACGGTTCCGACTGTACCTTTACCTAAAGATGCGGCAGATAATACCGGATTGGTCACAGCGGACGGTACATTCACTTTCATAGAAGGCTCCGGAGTAGCACAACCTATATATCTGTACAGTACGGATGGAGAAGTCGATTACAAGGCGGAACCACAGGGTGAAGCGGACGGAATCAGCTTTAAGCCAACGCTCACATTCTTCTTTCCCGGCAACACCCCTGAAATGCATGCTTTCAATGCCCTGGTGAAAAACACCCAGGGGTATTATGTCTTTGAGGACGTGGACGGTCGTCAAATGATGCTCGGACAGCCGGGATTGCCGGCAAGTACGTCGCCGTCATTTGCCGGCGGTAAAGCTCGTGCTGACCGTCGCGGTACTACGTATACCGCTACGGCGGATTCTAATTATTCTGCTGTCTTCCTGAAAACTCCCATTGACATGGAAGCAACCGGAGAATATAAACCTGCCCCCGGCAATTCCAGCGATATTGACGATAACCCTTTGGGATAGACCTGAAAGTATATGAACAGAAACGAACAATTAACAAATTGGTTAGGCGACCGTCAGCGCAAGTATGCTGACGGTGTAGCCCTCTTTAACGCACTTGCCAGGCAAGTACAAAAAGAGAAATATGCGGCTTATTTCGCCACATCTCCGGCAAATCCCCATATTTTCGATCCACACTTTACGCAACTCGTGAACTGTCTCACCCGTATATCCCGCGAAATCCGTGAATCTCCAAGCCTTTATCCGGCAGCCAACGAGCCTGTTATCGAAACCAAGGAAGTGGACGAAAAGCAGCGTACGGAAGAGTTGACTAAACGGACAACCGCCATCATGGCGCATGAACAACAAATCGAAGAATTGACGGAACGTATTGAAGATTTGGAAGACAGTGACAACGCCGGTGAAATTGCAGAGCTGCAGGAACAGATTGATAAACACCGCGCGGAATTGGAACAGCTTCGCAAAGAAGTGGACATACTCAATGCACCCGGTGTTAAGATTGTGACCGAAGCATCCATGCCGCCATCCATCCGTAAGGCATATACCCGGATTAAAGAGATCGTACCTCTGTATGCCAGCCTGCATAACGATATCGCTAATCCCGGTATCACGGACGAAGTCCGGAAGTCATTAGCCGAAGAACTCTGCAAACTGGATGATGAACGCCGTAAACTTTGGAAAGGAATCGACGATTGGTCCGAAGGGAAAGGAACACTGGACTTGGACGCCCAACGTCCGGTATTTAGCGATAATCCCGTCGTGCGCGGCATCGAATTGATACGCCATGTGAAGCGTTTGAAAGAGAACATTGTCAATAGTAGGAAGTCAGCCGAAAAAGCCCAAAAAGACGGACGCCAAACCGTGTATGAAAACGCTATGAAGCGTATTGCGGCTTACGAGAAAGACCTGACAGAAACAGAAAAGGAAATTGCAGGTGAAAAGATTTCAGGATAACTTTCCGCTTGCACTGTGCCCCGGTTCCATCGAACCGTTCATGCACAAGGGAGAATGGGCAATACATGAAGTGTTGCCCACTCTTTTATCTGCCATTGGGCCGGCAAGCGTCCGGATTGCCACATTCAGCATCTCGGAAGACAGCTTACGCCCGTTATTCTTTCTGACTGAAGAAAACAAGATAACCGGTTTGCAGATGTTGCTTGATACCACGGTGAAGCGGCACAAGATAGATTTGCTCTTATTTGCCGCAAACATCTCTCCGGAGATACGGATAGATTCCTGCCATGCCAAGGTCTTATTAGTCGAAAACGAGCAATACAAGTTCGGTATTGCCGGATCTGCCAACCTGAACCAGAACCACCGCTGGGAAGCCGGCTTCTATTTCACTGCCGGTTCCCACTTCGACTACTTCTCCGAAACATTTAACCAAGCCTTTGAAAATGCTATAAATCATGCAGTTAACTGATGAACAAATAGAGCGTGTACGCAGCATGTCAGCCGCATTGATGCCACCGCCGGAAATAGCCATTTTGTTGGATATCCCCGCTGATGAGCGCGACTACTTCTGCGATATCTGCAAAAACCACCGGCAAAGTTCTATCTATAACGCCTATCACCAAGGCAGACTGCAAACCAAATACGAGCTGCGCCAAACCGTCATTAAACTGGCGAAAGCCGGTAGTCCGGCAGCCGAACCGCTAGCTGACAAATACATGCGTGAACAGGTTATAAACGAATAAGCCATGCCTAAAAAGGACACTACATACGAACGCATCGAACGCGCCCTGTACAAAGACCGGGACGAAGTAGAACAAACACTGACTCCTCGGGAACAGGAAATCAGGGAGCGCATGATGCTTTGTGTCGCCAGGAAGATGGACAGTCCATTGATAGAAGATTCCGACCTCGTTAACTTCCTCATGCACGGATGCGGGGGTAACGCTACGCCCGTATCCCAATCACAAGCCTACCGGGATATCGGTATGATTAATCGGTTGGTAGGCAATATCCAGTTGGCCGCAAAGAACTGGTACCGCTACATGATTGTCGAAGGCGCCAAGAAAGGTTATCAGCTTGCCATTGACAGCGGAGATGCCAAGGGCGCCGCCGCCAACTTAGATAAAATAGGTAAATACACCATGGCGGACAAGGAAGACAACCGGCTCGACTTTGAACGGATGATTCCGCCATCTTTCGAACCTTCGGACGATATCACCCTGTTGGAAGGAATCGAACCGATTGATAACCTGGAAGAGCGCCGCAAGGAGTTGCGCGAACTTGCCCGCGGCATGGTGAAAGGAGGAGCTGTCGACGCCGAAATCATCAAGGAAAAGGAGGACGAATAATGCCTGTGCAAAGCGCTCCCGCCATGTCTGTCTACGAACTCCGGATGAAGCGATCCGAAGTCGTGAAGAAGTTCTTCAATAAGATGCAGCGCCAGGCAATGGCCATCGGTGCACATGATGAATACATCATTGCCTCCCGCGGTACCGGAAAGTCAGAAGGTATTGACGCCCGGTTCATTCTCCGGAACGTGTGGGAAATGCCCGGTTCTTTGGGTGCGCTGATATCGCCCAGCTACGCCAAAGCATGGGGAAACACTCTTCCGGCTATTTGTAAGGCCTTGGCAGAATGGGGCTACTACCAGGATATACATTATGTAGTCGGTCATAAAGCATCGTCATGGATGAACTTCGCAGACCCCGTGCGCCCGGTTGTCGGCGAAGGTTGGAGCAACGCATTCCATTTCTGGAACGGCACTGTCATGGTGATTCTGTCATTCAATCAATCCATGTCCGCAAACTCCATGTCGTTGGATTGGGTAATAGGTCCCGAAGCAAAGTTTCTTTCATACGAAAAAATAAAAAGTGAGGTAGATCCTGCCAACCGGGGTAACCGGCAATATTTCGGCCATTGTCCGCATCATCACAGCGTATGCTATTCAAGCGACATGCCTACCGCTTCCATGGGGAAGTGGATATTAGACAAAGTAGACGAAATGTCACCGTCACACATCAACCTTATCCGTAACCTGTACAAAGACCTTCAGGCATATAAGCGTAAGCCTGTGACCGACCACACCTTGCGGATGATCAAGGAACTATCCCGGGATCTTGATACCGCACGGAAGTTTCAGCCGGTAGTCAAGCCACAGCCCGGAAAGAAAAGGGAATACACCGTATTCTACGGGGAATATGATGTCTTTGACAATCTTGAAGTACTTGGGGAAGACTATATCTGGCAAATGCAACGTACCGTATCACCGCTGATATGGCGTACCGCCTTTCTGAATGAACGCCTGTTCCGGGTTCCGAACGGATTTTATTCCGCCCTGGACGATAACATACATTTCTATGTACCATCCGACAGCGGACGCCTGCGCAACCTTGGCAGCAATTGGGGTAAACTCACCACCTGCGGCTGTCTGGGAGATGGCGACCTCGACTTCTCCCGGGAACTGCATATTGCTTTTGACTCCAACGCTTCAATATCTACCGCGGTTGTCGCCCAAAAAGACGGCAATACCATGCGTGTGCTGAAATCTTTTTATGTCAAGACACCAAGCAAGCTGCAGGATTTAGTCAAGCAGGTAGCCGATTACTACCGTCCGAAACTCAATCACGAAATTGTCGTGTACTACGACCAGACATTTACCTGGGAAACCGGTACCAGCAACGAAAGCTATGCCGATGTAATCGAACGTGTATTTAAAGAAAACAAATATGAAGTAACCATGGAGTTTGTCGGTCAACCCGCCAGGCATGACTGGAAACACTTGAATATTGACCGTACACTGAAAGGAGAACCGGAATTTCTTTGGATACAATTCAACCTGCATCAAAACGAGTTCCTTAAAATTGCCATGGAGCAAACCGGTGTTCGCCAGGGAAAGAACGGTTTTGAAAAGGACAAAACACCTGAAGGTACTCCGGATACTCCGGACGCTCCGGATCAGTTCAAAACACATGTTACCGATGCATTTGATACGCTTTGGCTGGGTATGAATTTCTTCTACCGCGAACCAAACAGCGGATCGGGTGGTGTGTACTTCTTAAAGAAAAAAGCATAGGTTGCCTTTACCATACAGGCAACAGGATTTCTTTCTTAAAAGCCACATCAATTCCCAAACAAGCACAAAAAAAGGCTTCCAACCTGTGGAAGCCTCGTTATTTTTTGGTACAGAAAGTAATCTATACTAAATGCACTAAACTCATATCATCAATAAATCCCCGTAGCGCATTATCTATCTTTGCTACCTGCGCATGTCGTGGTTTTTTAAGTCCAGAAGCATAATGCCCTAATTGTTTTTGATTAATACCTGTCATTCTCTCCAAAGCAGCTTTTGTAAAAATGCCACTATAATACTGCAAGAAAGATTGCACATCAAAGTGCCATTCTATATCCATATCCCCCTGTAATTCCACAGGTATTTCATCATTATACTTTTTGTATAACTCTACTGCTGCAAGTATATTCTCTTTGGCTTCCTTTACAGTCTCACCTTCTCCATAAATTCCCGGAACATTGTCAGCCCATGCGCTAAACAAATCTGCTCCTTTTTCAATAGTTACAGTAATTTTTCCCATGACATTCAGTATTATAATTTATTAATATAGGCGGATAAGAGCTTTATTCAAGCTCCATATCCTTAATAACCTTCTTTCTTAACCCTTCGCCAATCTCTTTAGAACCATGAAATGGAACCGGGTATCTGATACCTTTTTTATCTTCGTAAATCCGATGGCTGCCTTCTGAAACTCCTGTCCATTTCCAACCTCTTTTTTTACCTTTCTTTGGTATCTGTCTATGAAATTCGGAGGATTTAACCATATTCCTTATATTTTTAATGGTACAAAGGTAGCAATAATTCTATCATCTGCAAATAAACAGTAGAATTATTGCTACTTTTTAATATTTAAAATTCCCCTCCGTGGTCGAAGGAACGGAAAACATCATGCACAATACCGTTTTAAAGCCCGTCCCGTTTTGCGAGCCTGCGAGCAAAACGGGACGGGCGCCACCCACGCCCGCCTACCTATAACATCAACTTCCTGTATGATAAAGGCAGTTGCCAATGGCGCCCGCCTATAACATCCCTTCCTCGCAAAAACTATAATGTTCCTTGCCCCCTACTATCACATGGTCCATCATCCGAATATCGAATATTGCCGCCGCCCTTTTCAATCGTTCCGTTAACCTTATGTCCTCGTTGCTCGGTTTTGGGTTCCCGCTCGGATGGTTATGTACCGCCGCAAACTGTACCGCTCCCGCATCTATCAACACCCGCATTATCAGCCTGATATCTGCCGAAGTCTGGTCAATACCGCCTACCGATATCTGCACTTTCTTTATTACCCGTGCAGCTTGGTTTACAGCCACTACCCAAAATTCTTCATTCGGCAAATCACCTATCAACGGAAACATCAACTCATAAAAATCTCTGCTTGCCAATACCTTTCTGCGCTCCACCTGTTGGGACTGCTGCCTCTTGTACATCTCTACGGCGGCAATGGCTACTTTCCTGCGTCCAGGCGTCAAGGATGCAAACAGCTTGTCAAGGTCTATCTCTTCATTGCTCCGCTCAATATCGGAAACAATCTGCCTGTTATTGGTTATCTCATAGATTAATTCGCTGTCACTCATGTAGCGGCAATCATTATCAAATAAAGTATTCATAAGTTATTGAGTTATTAAGAAAGAATTGTTTTACCTAAAAAATAGCCTCCCAATACTTCTGCGCCCAACTTTTCAAGCGCACAAGCAAAACGGGCATAAGAGTATCCCTGTGTCAGTATATCATCAAACAGAAGTACCCTTTTGCCCCTGAAAAAACGTTCATCAAACCTGATAACTTCCACGTCCTGCACCGTCTTACCGCTCTTTGTCTCATGGACTGCCAAACGTCCGCCCTCAATCGTTATCGCCTTGTATGCGTTCCTGCACCCCGTCAACCGTGCCACTTCTTCGGCAAACACCTTGTAGCGGATTTCATTCTTTTCTCCCGAACTTGCAGGAATACAAACGAAAGTCACGTTCCCGCAATCCGCCCCGAACTGTTCCCGCATCTTCTTTGCTACTGTTTCCGCAACCGACACACTGCGTTTGCCGTCCTTAAAGTCCCAAATCATTCTGCGTATCGCCCACTCACGTTTATTTGCCTCGTACTTCGTCGGCAAGTAATCAAAGAAGTTGAACATAAACTTAGACCATTGTTGTTTCCACGCTTCGGGGATGTTTCTTTTTGCTGTCATACTCTTTATTTTTAAATTTATTCTTGAACCTTGAGCCGTCGGGTGTGAGCCTTTTTTTGATTTTCTCCGTTTCCCGGAACGACTTTTTTTTATTCCGTCGCCTGTCGCGCGCGGTATGTTTCGCCTTTTGATACCGCAATAATTGAGGTGCCGAGGATGAATGACAGCAAGATTTTCGGGAAAACGGAACGCCGGAATACTACCTGCAAGGTGGAGATTTTTTGCCCGAAACAGCGTTTAATCTTGCATTTCAGACCGGTGACCTACATTTGCGGGATAAAAGGCGTACTGCCCGCCATAAGGAAAGGTAAAGAGAGTTCCGGAAAAAGAAACGGAGACTGCAGAAGCGTTTACGCTTACCGCTCTACCTCTCTTTCATGCCGAAGGTGTGAATGTGAGGTGATACCCCGAAAAATGTACCGGAATAAACTGTCGTCCCAGCTTGCGATCGGGACAAGGTTTATTCCGGTGCATTTTTCGGGCGATTTTTTTTGCTTCTCATGGTATTCCCATGAAAAAAAATCTAAGTAACTGTACCTCAGCGAAAAAGGAGTTCAAAAGGGGAAAATTTTCCCCTTTTTCTGTCGGAAGACCTCGCAGCGCCCTAAGAAGGAGTTTCCGACCGAAAGTTTTTTTTTCTCTTATATGCTGCAACGTCCCCCCCCTCAGAACGCATCTCGCACGTGATACCTCCATAACACCTCACACAGCATTGCTGTCCTTTACATACGCGCCCATGGGCGATACCTTTGCATCAAAAAGAAGCTATGTTAGACCGCATCCATCAAAGCAAGATAGTTGAAATCATGGAGAGACGTAAGGACGGAAGACCGGTTGAGTTCTCTCTTGAGTTTTGCAAGCGCAGTACCGGTGAACTCGTCACCTACGAATGTGCCGTGCTTACATCAGTTCACAGCGCCGGCAGTACCATCAACGTGCTGCCTGCCGGTGAGAGCAACCCACGCAAGATACGCCGCTGCCTGATTACCCGGATTAATAATCTCAAAGTATATTTCTGATGAATAAGATAGAAGTAAATAAGCCCGGTTATTCAACCTATGCGGTTCTGAATGGCGGCAAGGAAATCATAAAGTTCAGCGATAACAGCGATATCGTCACTGACAAGGAAAGTAAAGCCATGCCAGTGGTGCCCAAAGGGAAAACGCAGGAAATCATGTTTGTGCCCCGGGGGCGTAATAACAACATGATGTATGACATCATGAAAAAGATAGGGCATAACGTCACTGTAGGCAGTAACATTGAGTTTAAGAATAAAGTCATCTTCGGTGATGGCATAATGGTCTATCGCAAATACCGGGATAAGGATACAAGGGAAATCATCAAAGAAGAAGTTCTCCCGGAAGAAGAGCCTGATATCTTTGAATTCATTGAGAATAACAACTACTCGCACATCAGGCATGAGATTGCCAATGACCTGGCTATCTTCTTAGACTCTTATGTCGAATACCTGTTTGACAATAACAACCCGCCCAGGCTCGTACAAATCAAATCAAAAGAAGCCACCTGTTCACGTATCAGCGAAATAGACGATACAACCGGAAAGAGCGAGTGGCACGGCTATTCCGCCGAATGGCATAAAGGAATGCCGGAAGATGTTATTGCTACCAAGCTGCTTGACAGGCAAATCCCATTGCGCGACCTGAAAGTACGCATGGGTAAACTGCCGAATAAAGCCGGTAAACAGGAAATAGTTAAAGACCGGAACTTTATCCATAACATCCGTATCAATACACCCGGTCGCTTCTACTACAGCCGCCCATACTGGTGGTCTGTCTTCGCATCCGGATGGTATGACTTCAGTTCCGCCATACCGGTCTATAAAAAGGCGCTGATCAAAAATCAGATGACACTGCGGTATATCATCTACATAAAAGATCTCTTTTGGGAGAAACTGTACAAATCCCAGGATATCACTGACGATAAAAAGAAAGCAGAGTGCCGGGAAGCGTTTCTAAAGGAAATGAATGACTTCCTGGCAGGTGAAGAAAATGCCGGCAAAGCCTTTGTCACTGAATTCCGGTATGATAAAATCAAAGGCTTTGAGGACAAAGATATCATCATCGAACCATTGAAAAACGAAAAAATCGGCGGTGAATATATTGAGGATAGCGAAGAAGTAAGCAACATTCTCTGTTACGCCATGGGCGTGCACCCGTCTATCATCGGCGCATCACCGGGCAAAGGCAAAAGCATCAACGGTACTGAAGCCCGGGAACTGTTTATCATTGAACAGGCGCTTATGAAAATGTATCAAGAAGCCACGCTGGAACCGTTATACTTCGCCAAAGCCGTTAACGATTGGCCGAAGGATATCTATTTTTCAGTCACTAACTGCCAGTTAACCACATTGGACAAAGGAACCGGCGCCCAAAAGAATACAGGTTTAACCCCAGAAACAGAAGAAAAATGAACGCAATCATCCCAGACGCCGAAACCTTAAAGACGGTTGTCAAAATCAATGCAGCGATACCTTATGAGTCTTTATTGCCGTATATTAATGATGCGCTTGATATCTATATTGAGCCGCAGGTAGGTAATGTAATTGTAGAGATTGCCGGAACCGGCGGCGACACAACACTTAAAGATAAGGTATTGCGTTGCCTGGGACCGTTAACCCTTGCACTCGCCACCGACGAACTCGGTATTCAGTTCGGAGACAGCGGAATAACCGTTCAGAATGATCAGGGCAAGCGCTCACCCGCCAATGAAGCGAAGATTGCCGCCGCAAAAACAAACCTGTTCTACCGTGGTATGCAAGCCCTTGACCGTTTGCTGGATTATCTTGAACGCAATAAACCGAAGTATCCGAATTATGCGGATCATATCGGCATTACCAACCAGGTGCCTTGCTTTATCCGTTCCGCTCAGGAATACCAGGATATCGGTCTGGTGAATATAGACTATTCAACCCTGACTTACCGAACCATGTTGCCAACCCTCCGGCAAATCCAGGAGCGCCATGTCCGGGAAATGCTGACCGATGATTTATACAACCGGCTGTTAACCCTGACAGAACCGGATGCAAAGTTCAGGATACTGCAGGAAAATGTAATCAGGTACTTGGCCAATAAGTCGGCGGAACTGTACACCTCGCAGACTTCACGCCAGGAGCGAACCGGCTCCGGAACTCCGGAGTATCAACCGGTTCTCCGCCCTATCTATCAGGACAGCGCCGAAACGGGCAATTTCTTTGCCCAACAAGCCGATTATTACTCCGGCAAGATTCATGCCTTTGTGAATGCGAATGCTGACCATTTAGGTATCAGCAAGCCATCTGCAGGCATGAACTTCAACTCTAAGGAAAAGAAGTTATTCACCTCCATATCATAGTTATGCATAAAGTACAGATTTACGATGACATCTATCAATTGCCTGCCGATTGGGATGATTTGACACCCGCCGAGTTACTCTACTTAGTAAAGCTCACCCAAACCGATATCCCGATCGAAACCGTAAAAGTGCACATGTTGCTTTATTCTTTGAAGGCGCATGTTACCCGCCACCGGAAGATATACGGTGATAAATACCGGATATCTGTCGGAAAAGAAAGCGAGAATGTATGCTTTTGCGTGCGAAGAAAAAAATACCTGCTCAGCCCGGAAGAAGTATGTAGCCTGACGGACCTATTTCATTTCTTGTTTGAACGTGAGAATGACAGATACGGCAATGCCATACGCCACTACATCAAACCGTTACGCTTCGTCAATCCGTACCCGGCAATCCGCATCCGGATGCGTAAGTTCACCGGTCCCGATGACGGGTTATTTGATATCACCTTTGAACAATTCATGTACATGCAGACCTACCTTGATGCCATGCAACAGGAACCCCTAAAGATAAATCATCTGTTAGCCTGTCTGTGGCACCGTGGAAAAACATTCGATATCAACCGGCTGGATGATGACGCCGCATTCATCCGCCATCTGCCGGAAGCAAAGAAAATGGTTATGTATTGGTTTATCACTGGCTGTATGATCAACCTGACCGGTAGTTTTCCGCGTGTCTTCTCCGGAGGTAAGGGCACAGTCAAGCACAATGTATTCGATTCCCAACTGAGACTGCTGGATACCCTTGCCAACTCCGACATGACCAAAAAGGATGCAGTCCGGAAAGGTCTTCTCGTGGATGCGCTCTACACCATGGATGAATCAGTCAGACGCCAAGAAGAGATGGAAGAAAAGTTTAAAAAGCACTAAATTTTATCCTCTGTTATTAGAAAAGCGGAGCAAAAAAATCCGCTTTTTTATTGCATCTCAAACTACTTATTCTTACTTTAGCTCCTGCCAAACAAATAATAAAAACATGAATTCCTTATTATAGCGTAATCGGTCAAATCCGGTTCAGGTGTTGTTAGCCTGTTGGCGCGCTATAATGAGGGATTCTCCCTGCAAATTGAAATGGATGATTTTGCCAACAACTTCAAAAATACAATTTTATTAGACCTCTACAAGTCACCACAGAAGAAGCGTATTCAGCAGGATATATTCGATATTCTGAACATACCGTTACACCCTACTCAGCTCATTTCTTATCGAAAACAATTAGTTGCCGAGG
The DNA here is from genome assembly GCF_002293435.1 of Bacteroides sp. UBA939. GTDB lineage: Bacteria > Bacteroidota > Bacteroidia > Bacteroidales > Bacteroidaceae > Bacteroides. The sequence goes on from NZ_DBDF01000064.1 coordinate 31,759, forward strand.
GACTTATTAGGGAAGAGAATCCAGATGAAGATGATTCTCCCATTGAAGTTACTTCTAAAGGATATAAAGCAATACAGCTATATGGCAGTTACATGAACTACATAAAAGTCCAGAAGAACGACGCTTTATTAAGTAGAGAAAGCCAAAAAATGCAGCAAAAATATCTAAAATTGAAATATGTATGTTCTATAATAACTATCATTCTCAGTATTCTTTCATTTATAGCAGGAATCCTGCTATCAGACCGAATACAAAACATACTATAATAAATAATGATTTATAAATCATTGAAATCCGGAAACTATAATAATCATATTCCAGCTCACTCAACTGTTTACGGACTAATTCTAACTCTTCTTCACGAACCATAACAATTTATTTTCCGCTAAAGTACAAAAAAGTACGCATACTCCTTCTCTTTATCCTCTCAAAACACATCAATATTTGCACAGGTCAAATATTATTCTGATATTGCGGTCGAATTATAAACAAATTAATATTATGAAGAAAATTATTTTATTTGTATTGATGACTTTTATCATAAGTGTTAGTATGACTGCACAAAACGAACAAGAAGAAGTTATTCAGGTGCCCAGAAAGTCAGCAGAAACTGTTTATTGTGAATTGACAGGCACTAGTGGTTTCTCAGGCAAAAGTATTAAAATATCCTTTGATTTTGGTGAACAAGGGCATTATTACAGAGCATCGGATGATAATCAATTAGTTGATGAACAAGGCAAAGTTATAGGGTTCTCTTCAATGATTTCTGCCCTAAATTACATGGCTAAACATGGTTGGAAACTTCACACTGCATATTCTGCCACAGTAAAAGGATTAGGAGGTGCAGAGACTTACCGATACATCCTCACAAAAGAATTGGATTCAGATCAGTCTATTATGGATGGAATAACTTTGTTGGGTAGGTACAAAGAATTGAAGGAAAAAAAAGAGAAATAAGATAGTACCTCTGATAATCTTCATAAGAAGAATATGAAAAAGAATTCAATAAATTAACCGCTATAACAATAGTTGATTATCGTAATCAGTAACAATTTAATATTATGAAGACTAAAATTTCACTTGTATTGATGGCTTTGTTCACTTGTACTAACATGATTGCACAAAGTGCAGATATAGAAAAGTATATGAAGGGCACAGACGTAGCAAGTATTGACAACCAATTGATTTATCATGATGGTAAAATTGGTGTTAGTGGTTCTATTTTGACTCAAGGGAAATCAGCCCAACAATCCTTTATCAGTAGTATTATGTTTTTTGCTGAAAACATCCCGTCTAGAAACGTAATTAAAAAGATAGATGAACAAGGAAACTTCTTTGTTATAGTTATGAATATTATATCTGAATCTAATTTTTCAAAGAATGGAGGTCGATATAATTTTAGAATAGGGATAATGACAACTGATAACAGTATAGTATATAAAGTGGATGAAATAAAGTATGTTAAACAATCAGGATTACTTCTCAGTAATACTAAAGAAGAAACATTTGAAAAAATCTTCCCAAATGAGAAATCACTTCAAACAAAGAATACTCTTGTAAAACAAGAATTTACTAAAGGTATCAACGACCTTATAATGAAGTTGTCTAACCACTGCATCAACAACTCATACCCTATCATTAATCACTGGGCTGAAATAAAATCCGAGAAAGTAAAAATTGGAATGACAACAGAAGAATGTATCTTATCATGGGGAAAACCCGAAAAGGTTAATACAACGACTACTTCGTCGAATGTTCATGAACAATGGATCTATCCTAATGATAGCTATCTGTATTTTGAAGATGGGATATTGACTACTATTCAAAATTGATCATATCAACATTATTAAGTTCAAAGCGGAGCAAAAAAATCCGCTTTCTTTTTGTCAGTTCAAATATAATCACCATCTTTGCATTGCTAAACAGATTATTATTTAATAATCCCGGAACGAGCATCGGTCATTGCTCAATCTTTTGGGCTTTTTTTATGCCCTACGTTATGATATAGGCGGTTGCCTTTCCCTATTTATTTTTGCTCCCCGGAGTTAAGGATAATCTGTTTAGCGACACGGGAAATGGCAGCCGTTTTTTTTCTGCCTAAACGCTAAACAGATTATCCAAAATGAAAAAACAACCCACCGGCACCAACTCTTTCGTGCCCTCGTCCCGTTCCACGCAGGACATAAACCTGCTCCAAGAGCGTTATTATCGCAGTATGACCGACTGCGAAGTGAAAACCGATACCGACCGCTGGTATGTAGCGGAAATCTTCTCCATCTGTGCCGGCTTTATCTTCCCGCCGTGCTTCTTAGTAGCCATATATTGCGCCTATAAAGTCAAGAAAGGGGGCAAGAATGGACACGATTAACATCAATAACGTAGTAATAGACAACCAAGTTTTAGACGCCTTAAAAGACTATCAGGAAGATGGCGCCAAAATTGATGCCCAAACCTTGGATACTACAATCGACTACCTTTTTGAATCTTCTGAAGCGTTAGGTTATGCCAATAACATGGATGGAGATAACATGCTTAAACTTATATATAAGCTTCGGAAAATGAAAGATTGTTTGCTACGCTTGTTACCGGAAAAAGAGACAGGAGGTCAATCATGAGCCGCCGCACCAGGCGCGCCCGGCTTGCAGAAATGCAGTCCATCTGGCACCTCGTTTCCATCCGTTACGCATTTAATCACTTTAAAATCAAAACAGTATGAACAGACATGAAGCACTCCAGCTTGTTAACTCCCTGCTGGATCCCATCACTCCCATGGAAGAAAAACAATTGGCGGCTGCAAGATTATCCGAATTAATTCGTATCTTGCTGCCCGAAGAAAATAAGGAGGAAGAATGATGATGACTATATTAGCTTTATCCGGGATTGTCACTATCGGTATTTGTGTGATTAAAACAACCAAATCGTTTTTTTGGAAGATGATATGGACTGTTGTAGTCATATTCTTCTTCCTGATTATGTTAATGCCATAGTAATACCTCTAAATACTTGTCCTTTATAGCCCGCTCCCTGCGGGCTATTTTTGTGTCCATAACCAAAATATTGTATCGTTATGGGCATATACAATCATTTCGAATATGGCAAGCAGCTTGCCATCCAACTAAAGCCAATCAGCCACACAGAAGCAAAACCCCGTTTTTTCGAAGCGTTCGGACTGGAAGACCTGTTTAACCTGGATGACAAGTTATCCAGTGTAACCGGTATGATCTTAGTTGCTGTGGACGGATACGAATCCGACTCTCAGGATAACGGCGCCGACAGCTTAAATGACACCCTTCAATTTACTTTCATCGTGGCCAGGAACACGATATCCGACCGACCTCAAACCATCACCGCCGCGTTTAAAGAATGCCGCATTGTCTGCAAGCAAATCCGGAACAAGCTGTTTCATGACCCGAAACTTTTGTCAATCATCAACCGAAGTACCCAAATCAACGGTATCGGACCTATTGGTGACAACTTCTACGGATGTATGATTACCTTCTCCATCCAGGAAGGTGAAGACTTTTTCATTGATGAAACTTTTTGGAATCAATAGCAGCTATGGGATACTACAAAAACTCCAGGGATGCACGTAGCGCCGCAAGGAGGTATAACGCCGCTAAGCGCAAGCAAGATAAGCTCTCGGATGAATATGTTCCGAGGCTAATCCGGCTTGAGAGCATGTCAGAGACTGAACGCTATACCATGGTTCAAGATGCCGACCGCATGACTGAATACAACAATGCCATTATCGCATGGCAACATTCGGTAGCGGCACAACTACGCCGTGAAATCGCATCAAGAAGCCGGAAGGTAGCCATCAGTTTAAGGCCCAATACATATACCGACAAATACGGTATGGTTGAACGCTTAGGCTTTTCATTTCTTCGCCAAGGTATCTATATACATAAAGGCGCCGGTAAAGGGCAAGGAGGTTATACCGGTTCTAAATGGTACCAAATCAAACGAATTAACGGAACAGACGTGATGACAGCGATAGTCAGACACACTAATCCTAATTCTTTAGGCAAACAAGGAGAATCACCCCGTGAAACCTTCGAGTGGTTCGATCCGATAATAAAAAAACGTCTCCCTGAATTATCCGATATCGTATTAAAATATTTCGATACTATGCTGATTGATGCAACTAAAATCTACATTGATAACTAAAACCTGAATTATGGCAAATGATTTAAACCGCAGCATTAAAATCTACATTGACGGCACGCCTGCAGCGCAAGGAGTCGCCACTGTCGAAGCCGCTATCCAGAAGCTGGAAACAAAACTCTCTGCACTCAGTACCAGTGAAGCAAACTACGAAACCAAAAGCCGGAAACTTAAAAAAGAGTTAGAAACTAAATATAAGACACTTCAGAATTACAAAACCAAAGTGCAAGAGACCGAGACTGTTCTTAACAACCTGTCCGGTTCTTCTTATAATAAATTGATAGCCGTACAAGCTTTGGTACGCAAGCAGCTACGCGATGCAACACCGGATACAGAGCAATATAACGCTGCCCTGGATCAAAACCGGCGGGTTACCGAAGCCGTAACACGCGCCCAACAGGCAATGCGTGTGGAGGTCGGATGCCAGGGAACAACCTTGGGCAAAGCCGTAGGGCTATTCAATAAGTATGCCGCTGTTGTTACCGCCGGTGTTGCCGCCATCACCGGTGTAACCCTCAAACTAAACCAACTCCGGGAAAAACGTAATCAGCGCGAAGAAGCGAAAGCTGACGTAAAGGCTTTGACCGGGTTGGATGATGACAGCATCAACTGGTTGGAACAGGAAGCTAAGAGATTATCCACTTCCATGGACGAAGCCGGTATCAGGATTCGACAGTCCGCAACCGAGATCTTGGATGCTTATAAATTAGTAGGTTCTGCTAAACCTGAACTGCTGAATGACAAAGAAGCGTTAGCGGAAGTAACGAAGCAAACTCTTATTCTGGCTTCCGCCTCCGGCATGACACTAAAGGATGCTGTCGACGCCGTAACCTTATCCCTCAATCAGTACGGGGATGGCGCCGATCAGGCAGCAAGGTACGCCAATATTATGGCTGCCGGTTCTAAATTCGGTTCTGCCGCCGTAGAAGCTGTGACTGCTGCAGTAAAGAAATCCGGTGTTGCCGCTTCTTCCGCCAATATCCCTATTGAACAGCTTGTGGGTAGTATTGAGACTTTGGCCGAAAAAGGTATTAAAGACGAAATTGCCGGTACCGGATTGAAAAAATTCTTTCTGACCTTACAAACAGGGGCTGACGAAACCAATCCCAAAATTGTAGGGTTAGAAGCTGCTCTTAACAACCTGCAACAACAACAGCTATCTGCCGCTCAAGTGAAAAAGATGTTCGGTGAAGAGGGTTATAATGTCGCCAGTGTCTTGATCAACGAAGCAGAGAAGGTACAGTATTATACCGAAGCTGTCACTGGTACCACTGTTGCCGTTGAACAAGCCGCCATCAAGTCAACTACGGCAGCCGCCAAACTTGACCAGGCAAAAAATAAAATGAATGAAATGGGGATTGCCCTGATGGATAAGCTAAATCCTGCAATCGTATCATCTATTAACGGAGTTGTAAACTGGGGACGTAAGATTGTTGACCTGGTAGATTTCATCACCCGAAATATAGGAACTATCATCACCCTAACTACAGCTATTGTCAGTTACTATACGGCCGTTAAAATAGCTACTGTCCATAATGTTACTTTGAGAAAAGTAAACTTAGTCAATCTCGCCCTTACTAAATTGGAAGTGACATGGAACAAGACTTTACAAGCTTCTATTTTGTTGCTTTCCGCTGCAAAATTTGCTTTGACCGGTAATATAAATAGAGCCACTGCCGCTATGCGCCTATTTGGTATCATTACAAAAATGAGTCCGATCGGTATTTTAGTCTCAGCAATTGCAACATTAGGTGTAGGTCTTTATTTGCTTTTCAATCGTACTAATTCCGTAACAGATGCAATGAAACGCATGAATGGCGAAATACTCACCGAACAGCATTCGCTTGACAGTTTGTTTTCCGCATTAAATAAAACAACTGAAGGCAGTCAGGACCGTCGCGATATTATCCAAGAAATCAATGAGAAATATGGTACATACCTACCCAATCTGCTAACAGAAAAAAGCAATCTGGATGAAATCAATGACGCCTATAAACGCATTAATCGTTCTCTTGTTGAACAGATTGCTTTAAAATATAAAAATGAAGAAATACGAACTTTCATGGAAGGAGAGGAAGGTTGGTTTGGTAAAGATGGATTTGCCAAAACGCAAATAGAAGCCATTGAAGGTATTCGTTCGGAATTAGAAAAAAGGTTAGGCAGTGGTAAATTAGCGAACATGGCCATCAACGATATCAAAAGGACTACAGAAGAATACAACAAAGCCGGCATGAAATGGGAAAAGGCATTCGGCCAAGCTTATGATACTATCAAGGCAAAATATTTCGGTGGAAAATCTTTGGGTAATGATATTGTTTCCTCCAACATGGAGAAATACATTAAAAATGTGTATAAGATGAAAAAGGAAATCGACCGCGTGGAAAAGAAATATAGCCATTGGATGCAGCAAACACCAGAGAACGAGATTCCCGAGATAGTCATTACTGCCAAAAAAACTAATAATACTACCGGTGGTGAGACCGAAGAGGAAAAAACAGCCAGACTTGCAAAAGAACAGAAAGAAAGAGAGGAAGCAGAACAAAGAATCAAAATAGCTCTTAATAGAGAAAAGGCTCTCTATACGCAACAACAGGCTGACATCAAGAAGTTATATGCCGCCGGCAATGATGAAACTTTGAAAACCCAACAGCAATATGATGATAGGATGCTGGAACTTAAAAAAGAGCATCTTAACCGTATCATTGATATTGCCGGCAAGGGAAGTTCGGAAGCTGTTAACGCAGAAAATCAGTTGGCGGATATTCAGTTACAAGAACGTAAAGCTACCGCCGATTCGTTATCAAAAGCACGTGACAAGGAATTAGCTGACGAACAACAATTCTTCGACCAACAAAAGAAAGCCTATGAAATACAGCTACTTGAAAAGAAACTTACCAAGCAGCAATATGACATATTCATAGCAGCTACTACCAGCAATCATAGCGAGAAAGTACTTAAGATTGAAAAAGAGTATTATGATAAAGCCAAAGAACTGGTGAAACAGGGTGAAGAAACCATTGCTGACTTGGTGGAACAATCCCATGAGCGTATCACGAAAGCGACTTTGCAATCTACTAAAGATCGTTTGGCTGCTGAAGAAACCTATATGAAAAACTTAGGTATTCTCCGAGACATGGCTTCTCACGCATCTACCTCTCCCATTGATAAAGAAACCGCCGCTTACGAAGCAAAACTTGTGCAGTTGGAAGCTATCTACCAAGCAAGTATTAAATATGCCGAGATTACAGGAAAAGATACTTTAGAGATTAAGATGTTATATGATGCCGCTATAGAGAATGCAGAAAAGGAGTATAGAAAAAATATTGAGGAAATAAGAAGAGGAGAAGTAGCTAAGACTCTTGTTGATCCCTTTCAGCAAGAAGTTTTCAAAGCCTATACGGCAATTGAGGAACTGAAAGAACTGATGAATAACTTCTCCGACTACACCGAAGAGGAATTTAAAGAAAAGTTAGCACAGACTATTGGGAAACTAGTAAACTCTGTTACAAACGGTCTCTCCAATGCATTTAATACTTTTCAGCAAATAGAAATAGATAACATCGAAGCTAAGTATAATGCTGAAATAGAAGCTGCCGCCGGGAATTCTGAGAAGATCGAACAATTGGAAAGGGAAAAAGCACAAAAGAAGTTAGATATAGAAAAAAAATATGCCGATGTTCAATTTGCCATCAAGGCTTCTCAGATTATAGCTAACACAGCTATGGCTATTATGCAATGTCTTGCTCAACTTGGCCCGATTGCAGGACCAATTATGGCAGGCGTCATGGCCGCCACCGGCGCCATCCAGTTAGCATCTGCCAATGCCGAACGCCAAAAAGTGAAAAGTCAAACACTCGATGGAGGTTCTTCATTAGGTGGCACCTCACACAAACGTGTCGCAGTTCCGCAGCACGCCGAAGGTCGTTACGACGTCATCGGCGTCGATGATAACAAGTATTACAGCGGAGTACCCTATATCGGTACTTCTCCTACCGGCATAGTGCGTAGTCCGGCATTGATATCCGAAAACGGTGCGGAACTCATTGTCAATGCCGAGGATCTTCGACGGCTTCAGCGGCATGTCAATTACCCGCTTGTTCTGCAAGCCATCAATGAGAGCCGCCAGGGAAGTACAAAACCGGTACCGCAACATGCGGAGGGTAGCTATCCCATTGACAAGGCACCAAGTCAAGAGAGTAACAGCAATACAAATGGTGGGTTATCGCCGGAACTCCTGGAACGGTTGGCCAACGCTATCATACGCCTGGATGAGCAAGGTGCCAGGTCTTTCGTCGTACTCTCCGATTTGGAGAAAAAACAGGTATTACGTAACCGTTCACGCCAAATAGGTTCTAAACATTAATCGTATGAAAATAGTGAATACAGCTTCCGGGAAAGCATATCAACTTAAGCCCGGTACTCAACTGGAAATAGAACGCACAAACCCTTTCTTAAATGAATGGGGCGAACAGTCATTACCTACCGAACTTCCGGACACCGATTTGAACCGTCAGCTAACCGGTTACCCTGACATGATAGAGAACCGCAGCAAGGTTTCTGCAGATATAGATTGTACTATCCAGGATGGAGATTACTTCATGCCGGCACGGCAGGCCATTCTTGAAGCACAACGCCACGAAAAGATATCCACGGCATTCTATATGAATGAGGGTTCATTCTTCGCCAAAATAGCCGATGTCAGTTTACAGGAAATTTTTGGTGATGAAACGATACCGGGTGTGACATCGGTAGCTGAAGGAATTAACTTTTGCCGCTCGTTAGTCAATGGGAGTCATCCGGAGTTTGCCATCTTCCCAGTGCTTATCGATACGGGAGATACCTTTGATAACGGGAAACCTGCCTACAAACAAATCAACCGCTTCGGAACTACTTATGAAGGCAGCTTTATAGATTCGGCAAGCGGTCTTGGAAGCACGCTTGATTTTTATAATGCTGTGGAGCGGGAAGAAACCGTGGATGATAAGACAGTGAAAATCACGGCAGGTTTTTACATGTCTCCGTTTATCAAAGCCAATTATCTGTTAAAACGCATTTTTCAATATTTCGGTTATACCTTGCTTGACAACTTCTTTACGCAAACATTGCCTTTTACCAATATGGTGTTTATCAACACCTGTGCCGATGCGCTTGTAAACGGTACAATACGTATGGTTAACCTGATACCGGATTGTATGTGTAACACTCTTCTTGATGTGTTCAGGAAACGCTTCTTCTGTGAATTCATTCCAAATGAGATAACAAGAACCGTACAGATAGAGTTTTTTAAGGATATACCGGTACAAGAGGCATCATGCGATTTATCCCCTTATCTGACCTCTCATCCTCTCATTTCTTACCCTGAGAGTTACCAGCAGCTTTCGTTGTCATCGGAAGAAATTCTTTCTGATAATGAGGATACTGAGTCTGCAAACTCACTTGCTGACCTTGTCGCCAAATACCCGTCTGTAGAGTACAATCAAAAATATGGGTATTTCTTCCGGAGAGGTTTTTGGTATCTAAATTTCGGATGGCTTGTTGGGCCAAGGTGCATACCTGTGGAAGGCAAAGTATCGGCATCATCAATGCGTTACTATGCCGGTGGAGATCTACCGGAAAAAGAGATATCGGTTCCGGATTTGCAGCCTGAGTTTCGTGGTTATTCTACATGGAGTGGTTCATATTCCGCCTTGCATTTTTTGTTCGTGGGCGAACCCCGTTATCTGAACTCCGCCATCATTGAAGCCGGGGCAACAACACCGGATACGACGGAGATCAGTGATACATCTTCCAATGAAGAATTAAAACCGATGCTTGCTTTTGCCTATACATTGGCTGGCTACCCTCGCGGAACCATAACGAATTATGGTGCACCTGAAAGTATATTGACCGCTCTTCCTGATATCCGGTTATGGGATTACAGTCTCTGCTTCAACGGGCCGGAAGGTCTGTTTGAGAAGTTCTATCGTTCTTATGATGATCTTCTGCGCAATTCGTTGCATAATGTTAGAGTATCGTTATTGCTTCCCAGTAATTTGAAGTTATCCATACCGTCTCATTTACCCGTACTACTTGGCAATCAAAGGCTACTGATCAATAGCCTGAACTATCAGATTGGCGGTGAAAACGAACCTTTAGAATCCGAACTGTTAACGATGAAGCTTTATGAACCGGTAAATAAGGCTCCTGTCTTCAGTGATATTGTTACGTCACAGGATTACGAATGGATTGCCCATTCGGAAAATACCGCTATCACAGTATCCGAATATAGTTCATCCCCATATAAAGACCTGACCTTCGATCCGATTTATCCGTCACAGCGTCCATCGGCAGAGTTGGCCGCTTCCGGGAAAATCTATTATGAGCGAATCACCTGTATTCAGGAAGCAGGATTTTCGGGAGGTTTCGCTTATTACAAACACCGGTACTGGCTTACCTGTCAAAAGAAACAGAGCACTTGATTTGTCCTTTCGTCTCAAACTTCAACTCCATAATTTTGTGACATAACATTTAAGATATGGCTATACTTCAACAACCGGATACACTTTCGCTGAGTATGAATATCAGGAAATTCCTGATAAGTTCTACTCAGCAGGTTTCTTTTGTCCTCAAACAAGGAACGGAAGAAATCATATCGCACCTTTATGATCCTGACGAAAACAATCAGGTTGAGATTGATATCCGTGACATCGTTCATGGACGTTTATCATATCACCTGCAGGAAGCAATATCGGTTTATGAGCAAACGATGCTCGCCGCTGATTTTACGGCTGTGGTGGATGGTACGGAAGTTACGTTTCGCGTTATACGCGCGGGCGTTGACCGGTTGGCGGACTCTGCCGCAAATTTCCTTACCCAGAATTTTCTAACCTGGCAGCCATCGACTAAGGCGGTTACTTATTACTCTCCGGAGTTCTTGACCTATTATGCTGTAGTCGCCGGTTGCGTGAAGCTTCGTGCGTACTTCACGGATGATTCCGGAACCGCTGTATCTCAAACAGAATTAACCTTGGCTGAATTGACTGCCGGTAAAGCATATACCATACCTTTACAGTATAGTATCGCTGTAGGATTGCTTAATGACAGGAAGCCGGCATATTATGATGTGTGGGTGGAAAATGCCTCCGGTCAACGTCTTACATACATTCAACGGTATTATGCCGATATCGCCAAGTCCATTGAAGAGGACTGGGTTTTATTCGAGAATTCCCTTGGCGGGCTTGATACGTTTCGGGCTTACGGCAAGCTACAGCTTAAGGCTGAACATGTACATAACATCGTTGAGATTGACGAAACGAGTATCGAATATCGTATCGATACGGAACGCAAGTACCAAAAGAATACCGGTCACTTGAATCGCGAAGAAAGCCGCTGGTTGCTTGATTTCTTTCCGTCACAGAGAAAATACATTTACACCGGTAGTTATTTGCGTGCTATTGTTGTGGTAGGGAGTGATGTAACTGGTAATCTTCGTACATTGCCTTCCAACTATTCTTTTACTTATAAATTTGCGGATGCCCGGCCGTTGTTAAATCTTCCACGTAAGGATGTTCCGGCGGACATGCTCAATATTACAATACCTGATGCCGGGTCTTTTACGTTACCCCCTCGGTTAGCTGAAGTACCACGGCTTCCGTTATCTGAGGGGGTACTCTTTCCGGTTCAAAATCCGTATTCTGAGAAATGGGGTATTACGACGGCGGAAGCATTTGCTGATTTTGTAGGGCAAAGGCTTTCTTCACTTGTCGGTTCCGGTGGCGGGGTTGGTCATCAGCATGAAAATATGGACTTGCTGAATTTGCTTAGTTATGTGGCAGAATACTTGTTAGTTGGCGGAAAGAAAATTAAAGCCGGTTATGCGGATGTAGCAGGGGATATAGAGGGGGATAAGTACATTCGGAAAGACACCCCTGACAGTACCAATTTCCTCTTGGAATTGTTAGGCGGTTTACAGGTTGGCGAAGCCATAGACTCACTAATCGCGGGCAAGGGCATAATCGCGGATATATTGGGGAGGATACAGGCGTCCCGGATAGAGATCCGGGACTCGCTAATCGTTTTACGCCTAATCATCAACGAAATCCAAGCCATGTCCGGAGACTTCAGTTTTTCGGATTGTGGCACCATCGAAAAGGTGGAGCAACTGGATGACTCCACTTATAAACTATGGATAGAGAAACGCACGGACACCGACTGGACGAACCTTGATGTAAATGATGTGATGTTATCCATCATCAATACATTGCTTACCGGCGGCACCGATTATTATTCATCCTGGTTCCGTTGTGTATCCAAGAATGTAAATGACAATACCCTGACGGTAGTCCTCTATCCGGACACCGAAGTACCGGGAGGCAAGAACTACCCACCGGTGGAAGGGTATAACATCACCCGCAAGGGCAATGCCGTGATGCCTGATGCCGGTGAACTTCCGAACGAACGTGCGCAAAGCTGGCTGCTCTCGTCCCGTGAGGGGCGGATCATGTTTCTGCAAAACGTCTACAAGCCCATCCTGGAGGATTACAACTATGCCCTGACTATCGGCAGGTTCCCGAAACTGAAAGCCCTTGAGAGCCTGCCATTGTCAGACAGCGATACCGGTATATACGCAAAGAATATCGTCGCGGAGAACTTCTATCAAATTGACCATAACGGAGACGTGGTACCATCCAAGGTTGACCGCGGTGAATGGTCTTTAGAAATAGCTCAGGGAGTGTCACCCTACCGCAATGTCGCCCATGAACGGTTAACCGAAGCAGGTGCCACTTATACGCTGTTGGAGCAGCACACCGTCTACCACTTTGGCTGCAAATGGGGCTGCCTGATTGATAAGACTACTGAAGAACCGGAATGGAACTCTGCCGGATGGGTATTGCTTGAAGGCGACAAGAACTACCATCTTGACTTTACTTCCACCTCCGGATGGCAGTTTTTCAAGAGCAATGTGAATACCGATATAGCAGCTGTGGTGACTTATGGCAACCGTGATATCACCAATGTATTAATGGCTTCCACAGGCATAGAGATAGAGTGGTTGCGTGATACCGGCAATGTCCCTGCCGATAATAGTTGGAAACCTACCTACGTGGATGGACAGAAACATGTCATCCACCTGGTACCCGGTGATATGGGCAGCGAGTGGGGGTTATCGGTACGCACGGTGAAATTCATCTGCCGGGTGTTCATCCCGGTAGGCGGAGAAATGGAGAAAGTAGAAAATTATGTTGGATTTAAAATTTAAAGATTATGCCTATACAAACCCAACCCCAAGTTACACAGGTACATATTGACCCATATTCGTTCCTTGCCGAGATACAAGTGTTATCCGGCAACCCTGTGCAGAACTACAACAAGGATACGAATGAGTACGAACCTGACCGCTCGCTCATTCCCTGCGTACTCATGCCTTATATCTCCGTCATGGATCCGGAAGGTTTGATGAACGGCAGCCAGGCAATCACCGGTGCAGAATGGTACGAAGGCGCCCCGAAAGCAAACGGCAGTAACCGCATAGTCAACAATGACGACTACGCCATATCCGCTACCGGCAAGCCCGCGTACTCGCTAACCGTGAGAAAGAATATTGACTACAATTCCCCGGTGGAGATATACTGTATCTTCTCCATCACGGACAAGCGCAAGAATACGCAGGAGAAGTTTGAACGCAGCATCCCGTTCCGGACAACCCTCTTCGACTCAAACAACTATTCCCTGAAGATTAACCGTCCGAAGGGGTGGACAATCAACCCGCTTGAGGTAACACCGAACAGTAAGGGCGAGTGGCTGTTTGATATCACCGCCCAGGTGTATTCCGGGGAGGATAAGGTAGCGGACACCAACGCCGCCTACTGGTGGCAGGTTCTTGACGGCACCGCATGGCGTGACTTCACGGATGATGAACTGGAAATATGTGTCTCCGGCAAGAATGCGAACGGTACCTGGGGGAGAACCCTTACGCTGGATGCCCGGTTCTTCCGTAACATCTCCGTACGTGTCCGCGGCGCATATTACACCGGCGCACGCCCGTCTTCCCCTACCTCAGACGAGATGCAGGCAACCACCTCCATCAAGGTGGAGATGCCCGGCACGCTGCGCGCCGATATCCGGCAGACAAAGGGAGTGAAACTCACATCCCGGATGAATACGCCCGTAGGCTACGAATGTATCCTGTCGTACAACAAGCAGCTTATCGGTACCAATAAGGACGATTTGTTTATCATCGACTGGCACGCGAAGTCCGCCAAGCCGGGCAGTGACGCCGTAAACGTCGGACGCGGCAGGACTGTGGAGTTTATCCCCTCGAACTATTCGTTCGATCCCCTGTATCCAATCTCGGTGTACGCGTCAATAAGGATGTACGCGGTTACCGCATTGGTAACCAACGCCGAAAACAAGGTATTGTCCATGAGTGATGGCAAATTAGTAATAATTTCTAAATATGAGTAAATAGACTTATGAATTATCTGTTAGTTAAACCGGAAGAGCTGGACGGTCAGGGTTATGACTACCGGTATGCGGAGCGCATCCCGGACGGTCGCGTAATCCTGCCGCCCAGCGCCTTGAGGGTGCTTTCCAATTTTACGCCTGAGATACTCTCTGACGACAAGTTGAAAGCCCTGATCAAAGAACAAAAGGAAAGCGGTCTGTACAATCCTCCCGAAGACGGGTTGGCGGACGGGACGCAGGGTGAAGAACCGGGAACCGGTAGAAGTGGCAACAATGGTGACTCTCCGGGCGAAGACATTGCTACGGAAGAACCGGCTTCTACTGAAAGTCCCGTCATGGAGGAAGGAGGCGAACCATGAAAATAGAAGGAGGGTTTACCCTCATAGCCTTAATGGATGGTACCACCATCAACGGGATGTTACGCGTGGAAGGTACTCCGCTTGTGCAGCGGTACAACAAGGGCACAGCCGTCTTTATCCCTGACTTTGAAGCGTTGGCTGAGAACAGCCGGCCCACGGTTGCGGTTATCCTGCGTGATATCTCCGACGGTGATATCCTTATCCCTAACACCATTGAGTACCGGTACAATGACTTGTTGCTGACATTCGGCAGCAACGGGCTGTCTACGAATGCCGGCATGGTCGGCTTTTTCAAGAAGATAGACGCTTATAGCACGACTATCGGCGGTACCACTTACCAGGTATCGGCGTTGCGTGTGATGAAGAACCTTGTACCAATCTCCGGATATGACAATGACCGGATCACTGTTTCCGGAACGGTTGAGATTGCCGGCTCTTCCATTGCGTTCAAGGGCTTGTCAAAGGAAGTCGTTATCCAGGAGAGTACCGGTAACCAGTATGACGTGCTGGTATCCAACAACAAGGGTTCGCAGCTTCTTGCCGCAGGTGAATCCCTGACCGAGACGGCGCGCATCTTCAAGGATGGCGTCGAAATCACCGACTACACGGGATTTACATTCCAATGGGTGAAGATGCTCGGCGCCGGTGATACCAACATGGGTACTGCGCGTACACAGGCGGTCACTACGAACGATGTGGACAATGTACTGAAGCTGCGCTGTGATGTGAAACTGAACGGTTCCCTGGTGGCTTCCGGCTATGACGAAGTGACCGACTTTTCCGATCCCTATTATCTTATCCTGAAGATAACCGGGATAACCGGCAATACGGTCAGGAAGGGAGAGACAGCGACTATTACGCCTGTTGCCGCCAAGCGGAGCACAGGTGAGGAAGTGCCGTCACTCATTACAAGCTGGACATTCTCTTTCAAGGATAATGCCGGCGCCGCGTTTATCCTTACCGGTAAGAGCGCCGCTACATTCACGGGAACTAACGCGAAGGTGACTTATGAGGATATGGTACGCGCTAAGATGGGTATATCAGGCTCTATCAGCGGAACTGCGTAAATTGTATGGTATGGTACTGACAGGAACAATTTACTTGACAAGTGAGAGTGAGCGCCTTTGGATTGGCGTGAATCCGGAGACGGTGTCCCTGGATGCCAATAACATCCAGGCGGCTCCGCTGGACATCCGGTTCTGGTCGGGCGAGGGTAGCGGAAAAACGTCACTGACGGCTTATCTCACACTGAAAGTGGAGAGCGTGGTAGGTAGCAGTGTCACGACGCTATATACCTACAATTCGTCCGGAGTGGTGAGTTCGTATAGCTACACGATACCATCGGATAAGTATCCGACAGCTAACCGCATCAGTATCCACGCTTACGGGGATGCAGCCCGGAGCAAGGAAATTGACGGCAAGCAGGTGAACATTGTGGTTGCCAATCCTATACCGTTTCCCAGACCGGACGCTTGGAGCACGGGTAATATCTATAAGAATGGCGAGTTCTTTCTGCTTGACAATGTAGTATATATGTGGAGCAGCCGTGTTCCCGGCAACACACCGACTGATCCAAAAACATGGATACAGAACAATCCGAATAGTGGGCTTTGGACGCCTTACCAGGAGTATGCATTGCTTGCCACACAGGTATTGCTTGCTAAATTTGCTTTGATGGGTTCGGCGGTGTTCAAGGATGAATTCATGTTTTCCCAGCAGGGTGTTGATGCGGATGGTAATCCAACGTCTGATTACCGGGGATTTGGTACGGCTGATTTTACACCGAATTTATTACTTGATTTCCTGCAAGGTAAAATTATAGCCAATAGAGCTGAAATTAATTCTACGGGGGAAAGCAGCGGAATTTCCATCTCTGACGGCAGTTTTCGCATTTTAGGTTATCTTTTGGGAAACCAATCCTATATGGCAAGTTTCGGAGTTGGCATGCTACGAACCGGTAATCCTCAAATTCCGTATGCTATTTCCCTGCAAGCAAATTTAAAAGGGATTCCAAAGATTCCCGGTATTATACCGCTCTCGAACTTAGAAGTTGGAGACTTATATGTGGATGCTGACGGATTTGTGAAAATGAAGTTATAATATTAAACAAAAAAAGACTAAAAACAAATTGTTAAACTTGGGCGGTTTTAATAATAGAAGAAACGCCCGTTAAATATACCATTATGG
>NZ_DBDF01000133.1 GCF_002293435.1 Bacteroides sp. UBA939
TAGAGTTATGATTAATAGGTATTTGTTTTACCTACCACCTCCCCCCTGACGGGGTACTCCTCCTCCCAGGAGGAGGAGAATAGAGATACTACTGATTATTAACAACATAAAATATGCGAAACTTGAGTACTTTAACTACTTATTACTAACTACTTATTACTTACTACTTACTACTAACTACTTACTACTAACTCCCAACTCCCCCCATAAAAGGAGTCCGGTTCAGAATACTACGTCCCAGAGTTATTTCGTCTACATATTCCAACTCGTCTCCGATAGAAATTCCACGTGATATGGCACTCAGCTTCACTCCCATCTTTTCCAATTTGCGATAAATATAAAAATTAGTAGTGTCACCCTCCATTGTAGTACTGAGCGCCAGGATAACTTCTTTTATCCCACCGGCAGCAACTCGCAGCACAAGGCTTTCTATCTGCAAATCCCCCGGTCCTATACCATCCATCGGCGAAATAACTCCACCCAGTACATGGTACACGCCACGAAACTGTTGCGTAGCTTCCACAGCCATAGCAGCACGGATATCCTCTACAACACAAACCACAGAAGCATCCCGTTGCGGGTTAGCACAAATACGGCACGTTTCCGTATCCGAGATATTGTGGCAGACTTTACAATACCGCACTTCATGCTTCAGCGTAACAATAGCGTTGCCGAAAGCTTCTACCGCAGCCGTATCCTGTCGCAAAAGATGCAACACCAGACGCATGGCCGTCTTCCGTCCTACCCCGGGTAGCTTTGCAAATTCACTTACCGCCTTCTCCAATAACATGGAGGAAAATCGTTCATTCATACTAAAATCAACTATTGGTGGCAAAGATAATCAGTTTTTCGCATTCGGAACACGGAATTTTGAAATAAGTGTTACCTTTGCAGATGTAAAAAATGAAGAACTACCTATAAAGAGTGTCAATATTTATATATTATCGCATACTACAGCCTTCTGACAAGGGGCGCAACGTTTTTAAAGAATGCAAGCAACGTTTTTAAAAAACGACCGCAATATTCTTTAAAAACGTGCAAGGCATTTATTAACAATGCTTCCCGGGTATATAAAAAGAGTAATAAACTTTCTAAAACTGACAAGAATATGGATATTACAAGCGCTGAATTCGTTATCAGTAATACAGACGTAAAAAAATGCCCTGCGGGGATATTCCCGGAATACGCCTTTATCGGACGTTCCAATGTTGGGAAATCCAGCCTTATCAACATGTTGACAGGACGCAAAGGACTTGCCATGACATCCGCAACTCCGGGAAAAACCATGCTCATTAACCACTTCCTTATTAATAAGAGCTGGTATATTGTCGATTTACCGGGCTATGGCTATGCGAAACGCGGACAAAAAAGTCAGGCACAGATACAACGTATCATCGAAGACTACATCCTGCAACGTGAACAAATGACTAACCTCTTTGTGCTTATTGATTCGCGACTTGACCCGCAAACCATTGACCTTCAATTTATGGAATGGCTGGGCGAACATGAAGTACCCTTCTCTATAGTCTTTACCAAGGCCGACAAGTTGAAAAGCGGCAAAGTAAATACCAACATCAGACAATACCTTGAAAAGCTAAATGAACAATGGGAAGAACTTCCTCCTTATTTTGTGACCTCTTCTGAAAACAAAATGGGAAGAAAAGAGTTATTAGATTACATAGAAAGTATAAACAGAGAATTAAAAACTCAATAAATTATTAGCAAAAATGAAAAAAAGTGTATTTTCACTGGCACTCATTGCCACTCTGATGCTGGTATCAGCCAACAGTCAGGCACAATCATTGAAAGATTTGTTTAACAAAGAAAATGTAGAAAAGGTAGTTAGCGCCGTCACAGGTAAAAATACCGTTGAAATGATTGGTACATGGTCGTATACCGGCGCTGCCGTCGAGTTTGAGTCGGACAATCTGTTAATGAAAGCAGGAGGCGCCGTCGCTTCTTCTACTGCCGAATCCAAACTGAACGAGCAACTCAGTAAAGTAGGTATCAAACCCGGACTTATGAGTTTCACCTTCAATGCCGACAGTACCTTCAATGCAAAATTGGGAAGCCGCGCCTTAAACGGAAGCTATTCATACAGCGCTTCTGACAACAAAGTCAATTTGAAGTTCGTAAAACTTATAGGTATGGACGCCAAAGTTAACTGTACGTCCGGCAAAATGGACTTGTTGTTTGATTCGGACAAGCTGTTGAAGCTAATCACTACCCTCTCCAGTAAGAGTTCCAACTCTACATTAAAAACAATCAGTTCATTGGCAAGTAAGTACGATGGTATGATGTTAGGGTTCTCGCTTGAGAAAAAATAAGAGAGCAAACGAAATCAAAAAGCCTCGCAAAAATTAATTTGCGAGGCTTTTTTCATTTTAAAATTAATTTTATGAAAAAAATCGAGCGGAAAACGAGACTCGAACTCGCGACCCTAACCTTGGCAAGGTTATGCTCTACCAACTGAGCTATTTCCGCATTCGATGACCCTCTTTTCACAAAGAAGAAGTGCCCAGAACAGGACTCGAACC
>NZ_DBDF01000012.1 GCF_002293435.1 Bacteroides sp. UBA939
TTGCATAAATAGCTTGTAAATATGCAATAATGCACATAAATAGTGCATCATTATTCTTTGTTTATTCATCAAGCATGCTAAAAGATGAATTTATAAATCAAGGCATGTTACAAAAAGCGTGATAATACTATCATAATGAACATAAATGACGACTATTCATTATCATTTAGATATTTCAGCAAACCCTATTATTCATACTGTAGGAGTGAAAGGAGCTATCACTTCGTTAGGAGTTAAGGAGCTAAAGCCGATACTCTTAAATAGAGATAGAACCAATGCCGGGCTTGGGATAACCATACGAACAGCCATAAAACATTTTATCCCTCTCCCTGAAACATAACATACCTGTATCAATTCAAACAAGCCCCTATTCATCAACATGAGTGGGGCTTGTTTTATGATTTATTGCCTACTTTTACGTCAGATAAATCGTAACCAAAAATCAAGTAATGTTATGAAGCCAACATCTTTGTTGAAGACCGCAATGCTCTTCATTCTTGCAGGAACCTATATGCCCATGTATGCTCAGTTGAGCACAAATCAAGGTGTACAGTACCTCCTTAGTCAGTCCAAAGACATGAGCCAGGAGTTTCTGGATCTCAGTAACACGTATTTCTTTGCCGACAGCCTCGTGTCACTGGACACCGCCACAGGCAAAGGCGCCGTACAGTGGAAACGCCAGCAATTGATGCCCCGCCAGGCTTTCAATGCGAATACCTATCTGCATCAGCCCTTGAAATCACTCGATTTTCCCGATGCCGCTTACGACAATAATCCACAGCTATCGTTCAGCATCGAGCCGGTCAATGCCCGTACACTCCGCATCCGTATGCTCACTACACCTGTTGTTCCGAAAGAAGAAGACTCTCCCATGTTAGCAGGTAAACCCGCCAACGGTTCCGCCAATTGGAAAGTGACCCGCACAGACAAGGAAACCGTCTACAGTTCAGAATACGGAAGCCTCATCATCGAGAACTATCCGTGGCGACTGGTATTGAAAGATACCGGCGGCAAACTGCTGACGCAGACCCGTTGCTGGAGCGACAACGACTCCACACAAATCAAAGTTCCTCCATTCAGCTTTATGAAACGCGGTTCGGACAATTCACGCAGCATCAACCCCGTATTCAGCCTCTCACCGGGCGAGAAGATATACGGTTGCGGCGAATCGCCTACCGCACTGAACAAAGCGGGACAAAAGGTTAACCTGTTCGTCACCGACCCGCAAGGACCTGAAAGTCCGGATATGTACAAACCCATTCCATTCTTCATGAGTTCGCGCGGCTATGGCATGTTTATGCATACATCGGCACCTGTAACCTGCGATTTCGGCAATACATACATCGGCGCCACCAAGCTGTTCATGGCAGATGAGGCGATGGACATCTTCATTTTCTTCGGCGAACCGAAAGAAATCCTAAGCGAATACACCGCCCTGGTGGGACGTCCGGAGATGCCTCCGCTGTGGTCTTTCGGTACCTGGATGAGCCGCATCACTTACTTCAGCGAAGCGGAAGGGCGTGAAGTAGCCAAAAAACTGCGTGATAATAAAATCCCGAGCGACGTGATACACTTCGATACCGGCTGGTTCGGCACAGACTGGCAATGCGACTATGCCTTTGCGGCGGAACGCTTCGACAACCCGCGGCAGATGCTCAGCGACCTGAAAGAACAGGGATTCCGCACCAGCCTGTGGCAACTGCCCTACTTCACTCCGAAGAACAAATTCTTCCCCGAACTGATAGAACGAGGCTTGTACGTACGCAATGGCAAAGGACAACTGCCTTACGAAGATGTTGTACTCGACTTCACCAACCCCGAAACCATCACCTGGTATCAGGAAAAGCTGGGCAACCTCATCGAAATGGGAGTGGGCGCCATTAAAGTAGACTTCGGCGAAGGCGCTCCACTGGATGCCATTTATGCAAACGGGCGTTCGGGATTGTACGAACACAATCTTTATCCGCTACGCTATAACCGTGCGGTAGCAGAGATAACGAAGAAGATACATGGAGAAAACATCATCTGGGCGCGTTCCGCCTGGGCAGGTTCACAACGCTATCCGCTACATTGGGGAGGCGATGCCGCAACCACAAACACCGGGATGGAAGGCACCATTCGCAGCGGACTGTCCATCGGGCTTAGCGGTTTCTGCTTCTGGAGCAATGACATAGGCGGGTTTGTTACCCAAACATCCGAAGAACTGTACCGGCGCTGGTTGCCTTTCGGCTTCCTGATATCTCATAGCCGTGTCCACGGAGCGCCTCCCACCGAACCGTGGCATTACGGAAAGAAGTTCACCGATTACTTCCGTCAATGCGCCGAACTGAAATACAAGCTAATGCCATACATATATGCACAGGCTAAAGAGTGTACGGAAAACGGTTGGCCGATGATGCGCGCCTTGCTGCTTGAATATCCCAACGACCCCGGCGCATGGCTGGTGGAAGATGAGTATCTGTTGGGCGGGAACCTGCTTGTAGCTCCTATGCTGGAAAACGGAAGCGGACGGAACGTCTATATCCCCGGCAAGCAGAAATGGATAGATTACCAGACGGGAAAAACCT
Source organism: Bacteroides sp. UBA939 (assembly GCF_002293435.1). Taxonomy (GTDB): domain Bacteria; phylum Bacteroidota; class Bacteroidia; order Bacteroidales; family Bacteroidaceae; genus Bacteroides. The sequence goes on from NZ_DBDF01000012.1 coordinate 2,568, forward strand.
ACGCTCCGGGCTGGAACTACATTGAATGCGGCACATTGCCGGTAGTTATTCTGGTAAAAGACGGTTCTGCCATTCCCCATATCCCTGTGGCGCAGTGCACAGACCGGATGGACTGGAAGAAGATAGAGTGGAAGAAATACCTCGCAGACGAGAAAGTTGCGGAAGGAATACTTTGTCTTCCGGCTGGCGGGAAATTGGAGAAGGTTTCACTGCGTTAATGCCTGATAAGTAGCTGTTCATAATTA
>NZ_DBDF01000001.1:0-2334 GCF_002293435.1 Bacteroides sp. UBA939
AGGAGGAGAAGCAAGTTACTCCTACTTATAAACTCCTGAAGCATGAATTATTCAGGCTGAATAAAAACCTTTTGAGCAAAATTTAAACAGGCTCTAAAATTAGTGGAACAATGATAAATGAATCGGAAAGAAAGCAAATCATAGACTTGGTACACCGGGAAGTAGTGCCTGCCATTGGGTGTACAGAGCCTATAGCAGTGGCATTGTGCGTGGCAAAAGCCACAGAAACACTGGGAATGAAACCGGAAAAGATTAATGTGCTGCTGAGTGCCAATATCCTAAAAAATGCAATGGGAGTAGGTATTCCCGGGACGGGTATGATAGGCTTGCCCATTGCGGTTGCGCTGGGTGCGTTGGCAGGTAAGTCGGAATATCAACTGGAAGTGTTGAAAAACAGCACCCCCGATGCAGTAGAGGAAGGCAAACGTTTCATTGAAGAGAAACGCATCCGCATTTCCCTCAAGGAAGATACGGCGGAAAAGTTGTACATTGAAGTCTGTTGTGAAGCCGGCGGCAACCGTGCAACGGCAGTGATTGCCGGCGGACACACCACCTTTATATATCTGGCACATAACGGGGACATCCTGTTGCAAGAACACTGTGTGACCGGAGATGATGAAGAAACCGGTTCTCTGGAATTAAGTCTGCGCAAGGTGTATGATTTTGCTTTGAATGCTCCGCTGGATGAAATCAGCTTTATCCTCGAAACTGCCCGTTTAAATAAGGCGGCTGCCGAACGGTCGTTCGAAGGTGATTATGGTCATGGCCTGGGTAAGATACTGCGTGGCGCTTATGAACATAAGATGATGGGGGACAGTCTTTTCTCGCATATCCTTTCTTATACGTCGGGCGCTTGTGATGCCCGTATGGCAGGAGCCATGATTCCGGTAATGAGTAATTCCGGCAGTGGCAATCAAGGCATATCCGCTACCTTGCCTATATTGGTTTACGCCGAAGAAAACGGCAAATCGGAAGAAGAACTGATTCGCGCTTTGATGATGAGCCATCTGACGGTTATCTATATCAAGCAAAGTCTGGGGCGTCTTTCTGCTTTATGCGGTTGTGTGGTTGCCGCTACAGGTTCCAGTTGCGGCATCACCTGGCTGATGGGAGGAGCTTACGAACAGGTAGCCTTTGCCGTTCAGAACATGATAGCTAACCTTACCGGAATGATTTGCGATGGCGCCAAACCCAGTTGTGCCCTGAAAGTGACTACCGGCGTGTCCACCGCAGTTCTTTCCGCCATCATGGCTATGGAAAACCGCTGTGTAACTTCCGTAGAAGGAATTATCGACAAAGACGTAGACCAAAGTATCCGTAACCTGACTAAGATAGGTTCGACAGGAATGAATGAGACGGATAAACTGGTGCTGGAGATAATGACGGGTAAGAGTTGAAAATTGAAAGTGGAAAGTGGAAAATTGAAAGTGGAAAGTGGAAAGTGGAAAATTGCTATGCAGCGTGAGGCCACTAATTTTCCACTTTCCACTTTCCACTTTTAATTTTCCACTTTCAATTTTCAACTTTCAATTTCTAATGGCAGCATCCGCCCTGGCAATTCTGATTATGGCTATCGCATCCGTCGCCGCAATCATCGCAACCGCAACCGCATCCGCCGCCACTCATCATTTGGGCGATTTCGGTTAATTCTTCATTGGTTGCCGGACGGCTTTCCAGAATTTCGCCGACAAAGTTCAGAGCGCAGCCTGCCAACGGGTGGTTCATATCCATTACGACTACTTCTTCTTTTATCTCATGCACGGTTCCGTTAATGCGTTGTCCTTCAGAAGTCATCAGAGGAACCACATTACCTTCGACAATACGTTCGCTATCAAATTTGCCCTCGATTTCAAATATTTGTTTAGGAAGCTCAATAATGTGCGCTTCGTCAATTTCTCCATAAGCGTCTTCGCAGTCGATGATAAAGTCGAACTTATCTCCTGCCTTCAGATTTTTCACCTGGTCCTCGAATGCTTCCAAAGTCAGGCCCAAGCCGGAAATAAACTGGAAAGGGTTCTCTGCGGTGGCTTCTTCGGTGAAATCCTTTTCATCATTTTCTATAGCGTATAATTTATAGGCTATGCTAATGTACTTGTTTTCAATTGTTTCCATATTTTGTTTTTAATATTGGTTCTCTTGTTTTTTTTGGAAGCGACAAAGGTATGAAATAAATCCGAAACCATATCAACTCCGTACCAAAACCGTGTCAAAGCATTACCAACTCCGTACCCGCTCCGTATAAAGGTACCTCTATATGGAGCAGGTACGGCCTTGGTACGGAGTTGATACGGAGCAAGGGGGGCGTTTGGTGAAATAACATAGCGCAGCATTTAA
>NZ_DBDF01000001.1:2356-8137 GCF_002293435.1 Bacteroides sp. UBA939
CCGGATTGAGATTCCGTTTCGCTATACTATCATTCGTAGTATGAACTAATTATGAACAGCTGCTTAAGTGATAAAAAAGGACTTTAAACAGGCATTTTCTTACGATTAATCATATTTTTATCATTTTTTTCTTCAAATTGTTTGCAGTTTATAAAAAAGCCTTTACCTTTGCGGCATAAATAACAAGAACAGTAAAGTCAATTAAGTTATGAACCTACATACATCTATTAACCTGGCAGTCCTGCATATTATTCGCGTCGTGGTGGTGGCATCAAGATCGTGAGAAAGGTTGTGTATGTATTCGTATAGTAAGATATAAGTTTTGGAGCCTTTCTCACAATATGTGAGGAAGGCTTTTTAATTAAAAGAAGATTTGGAAAATGAAACACCAGTTACGCAGTTCACTCAGTACCCAAGGTCGTCGCATGGCAGGAGCCCGTGCGTTATGGATGGCAAACGGCATGAAAAAAGAGCAATTTGGGAAACCCATTATTGCAATAGTAAACTCGTTTACGCAATTTGTTCCCGGTCATGTGCACCTGCATGAAATCGGCCAGTTGGTAAAGAAGGAAATTGAGAAACTGGGATGCTTTGCAGCCGAGTTCAACACAATCGCCATTGACGATGGCATTGCTATGGGACACGACGGAATGCTCTATTCACTGCCTTCGCGTGACATCATTGCCGACAGCGTAGAATATATGGTGAATGCGCATAAGGCGGACGCGATGGTCTGTATCAGTAATTGTGATAAAATTACTCCGGGTATGCTGATGGCTGCCATGCGTCTCAATATACCTGCGGTATTCGTTTCCGGCGGACCGATGGAAGCAGGCGAGTGGAATGGACAACACCTTGATTTGATTGACGCCATGATTAAATCGGCAGATGAGAGCGTAAGCGACGCTGATGTGGCAAGTATTGAACAACATGCCTGTCCCTCCTGCGGTTGCTGTTCGGGTATGTTCACCGCTAATTCAATGAACTGTCTGAACGAAGCTATCGGTTTGGCATTACCGGGTAACGGCACGATTGTGGCCACTCATGCTAACCGTACGCAACTCTTCAAAGATGCCGCCAAACTGATTGTTGAGAATACATATAAATATTACGAAGATGGGGACGAAAGTGTGCTCCCCCGCAGCATTGCTACCCGTCAGGCTTTCCTGAATGCCATGACGCTGGATATTGCGATGGGAGGTTCAACCAATACGGTGCTTCATCTTTTAGCTGTGGCACACGAGGCGGAAGTTGATTTCAGTATGGATGACATTGATGCGTTATCACGTAAGACCCCTTGTCTGTGTAAGGTTGCTCCAAATACCCAGAAGTATCATATTCAAGATGTAAATCGTGCCGGAGGCATCATCGCTATTATGAGCGAGCTTGCCAAAGGCGGCTTAGTCGATACGAACGTGAAGCGCGTGGACGGTATGACATTGGCGGAAGTGACTGATAAGTACGACGTCACAAGCCCGAATGTATGTGAAGAAGCCCTCAAGAAATACAAAAGTGCGGCTGCCGGAAAGTTCAATCTGGTATTGGGTTCACAAGAGGTTTATTATAAGGAACCGGACGCTGACCGTGCCGGCGGATGCATACGTGATTTGGAACATGCTTATAGTAAGGATGGCGGTCTGGCAGTGTTGAAAGGTAATATAGCCCTGAACGGTTGTGTAGTAAAAACCGCCGGTGTGGACGAAAGTATCTGGAAGTTTGCAGGTACAGCCAAAGTGTTTGACTCGCAGGAAGCTGCCTGTGATGGTATTCTCGGCGGAAAGGTTGTCAGTGGTGATGTCGTCGTTATCACTCATGAAGGCCCGAAGGGAGGACCGGGTATGCAAGAGATGCTTTATCCTACTTCTTACATCAAGTCACGCCACTTGGGCAAGGAATGCGCATTGGTTACGGACGGACGTTTCAGTGGCGGCACATCGGGCTTGAGTATCGGACACGTTTCTCCCGAAGCGGCTGCCGGAGGTAATATCGGTAAAGTACAGGATGGTGATATCATTGAAATCAATATCCCTGAACGTTCCATCAACGTCAGGCTGACGGATGAAGAACTAACTGCCCGTCCTATGACACCCGTGACCCGTCAACGCGAAGTATCAAAGAGCTTGAAGGCATACGCAAGTATGGTAAGCTCGGCGGATAAGGGAGCTGTGAGATTAATAGATTAATTAATAAATATTTTAGGAAGCCGTGGCAAAAGTTTAAAATTACTATTTTTCATCCGCAGATGACACAGATAACACAGATTCTGTTTTAAATAAATCTGCGTAATCTGTGTCATCTGCGGATGAAAATATCTTTTTAATAGTCTACTTTACTTTGGGCATAGCCTCCTTAAGACATATAATAAACATGAAGAATATAATAACAGGCGCTGAAGCATTGATGCGTTCCCTGGAACATCAGGGAGTAAAGACTATTTTCGGATATCCCGGCGGTTCTATAATGCCGGTATTTGACGCCTTATATGATCATCGGGAGACATTGAACCATATTTTGGTTCGGCATGAACAGGGTGCTGCCCATGCGGCGCAAGGTTTTGCCCGCGTATCGGGCGAAGTTGGTGTTTGCCTGGTAACCAGCGGTCCCGGTGCAACGAACACTATAACAGGTATCGCTGACGCTATGATAGACAGCACACCTATGGTTGTTATAGCAGGACAGGTAGGCACGGGTTTTCTGGGTACGGATGCTTTTCAGGAAGTTGACTTGGTGGGCATTACGCAACCTATTACTAAATGGAGTTACCAGATTCGTAGCGCTGAAGATATATCGTGGGCCGTGGCTCGTGCTTTTTATATTGCCGAAAGCGGTCGTCCCGGTCCTGTAGTGTTGGACTTTGCCAAGAATGCCCAGGTGGAAAAGGTGGAATATGCTCCTGCGAAGTTGGATTATATTCGTAGCTATCTTCCTGTTCCCGAGATGGATGAAGACGCAGTGCGTCAGGCTGCCGAACTGATTAATAATGCCGAATGTCCGCTGGTTTTAGTAGGACAGGGGGTGGAACTGGGTAATGCGCAGCAGGAACTTCGCGCTTTCATTGAGAAAGCCGGGATGCCTGCCGGTTGTACTCTGTTGGGACTCTCGGCTTTGCCGACTGCGCATCCTTTAAATAAAGGTATGTTGGGTATGCATGGCAACCTCGGCCCGAATATCAATACAAATAAGTGTGACGTGCTTATTGGGGTGGGTATGCGTTTCGACGACCGTGTAACCGGCAAATTGGATACTTATGCCAAACAAGCGAAAATCATTCACTTTGACATTGATCCTGCTGAGATTAATAAGAATGTAAAAGTTGATATTGCCGTTTTGGGAGATTGTAAGGAAACGCTTGCCGCCGTTACGGCGCTTCTGAAGCCGGCTGTTCATCAGGATTGGCTGGATAGTTTTCTGACTTACGAGAAATTGGAGGAAGAAAAAGTGATCCGTCCGGAATTGCATCCGACAGGTAAATCACTGAGCATGGGCGAGGTTATCCGTGCGGTGAGTGAAGCTACAAATAATGAGGCTATATTAGTGACCGATGTTGGGCAGAACCAACTGATGTCGGCGCGCTATTTTAAATATAGCAAGGAGCGTAGCATTGTTACTACCGGTGGGCTGGGAACAATGGGTTTTGGACTACCGGCTGCTATTGGCGCTACTTTCGGTCGCCCCGACCGTACGGTATGTGTATTTATGGGTGACGGCGGTTTGCAAATGAACATTCAGGAGTTGGGAACCATTATGGAACAAAAGGCGCCCGTCAAGATGATTTTGCTGAATAATAATTTCTTGGGCAATGTACGTCAGTGGCAGGCAATGTTTTTCAACCGTCGCTATTCGTTCACTCCGATGCTGAACCCGGATTATATGAAGATAGCTTCCGCCTATGAAATACCTTCCCGTCGCGTTATGGCGCGTGAAGACTTGAAAGGAGCGATAGAGGAAATGATCTCGACAGATGGACCGTTCCTGCTGGAAGCATGTGTGATAGAAGAAGGTAATGTGTTGCCGATGACTCCTCCGGGAGGTTCGGTAAACCAGATGTTGCTGGAATGTTAAATGTTAAATCATAAATCAAAAAGTTATGAGTGATAAAACATTATATACGATAATTGTTCATTCGGAGAATTTTGCCGGTTTGCTGAATCAGGTAACGGCTGTGTTTACGCGTCGTCAAATCAATATCGAAAGCCTGAATGTGTCGGCGTCATCCATTAAAGGAGTACATAAGTACACCATTACCGCATGGACGGATAAGGATACCATAGAAAAGGTAACAAAGCAAATCAGTAAGAAAATTGATGTACTGCAAGCGAATTATTTCACGGATAGCGAGATTTATCAGCATGAGATAGCGCTTTATAAGATAATTACTCCTGTCCTGGAAGAGAAACCGGAAGTTTCGAAAGTAATTCGCAAACACAATGCGCGTATTGTGGAAGTGAATGCTGTCTTTGCCATTGTGGAAAAGAATGGTATAAGTGAGGAAATTACCAGTCTTTATGACGAATTGAGTATCCTTGACTGCGTGCTTCAATTTGTGCGTTCGGGGCGCGTGGCTATCACTACCAGTTGCTTTGAACGGGTGAATGAATATCTTGCCGGTCGTGAGGAAAAATATCGTCTGAAAAAAGAAAGGGAGCAGGACTATGAGTGAAAATAGTAAGATAGGAAAATATAAGTTTGTTGCTGAACCTTTCCATGTGGACTTTACCGGGCGGCTTACTATGGGTGTATTGGGTAACCATTTGCTGAATTGCGCCGGTTTCCATGCCAGCGACCGGGGATTTGGTATTGCCGAGTTGAATGAAGATAACTATACATGGGTACTTTCCCGTCTTGCTATTGAGTTGGATGAAATGCCTTATCAATATGAGGACTTCACCATCTGCACCTGGGTGGAAAATGTGTACCGCCTCTTTACCGACCGTAATTTTGCTTTGCTCGATAAGGACGGACGGAAGATAGGTTATGCACGTTCCGTATGGGCGATGATCAGCCTCAATACCCGTAAGCCTGCTGATCTGCTGGCATTGCACGGAGGCAGTATCGTGGACTATGTATGCGATGAACCTTGTCCGATAGGGAAGCCATCACGCATAAAGGTGAATTCTGCTGAACAGGCAGAAGCTCTGAAAGCCAAATATAGTGATATTGATATCAACGGCCATGTGAACAGCATACGCTACATTGAGCATATTATGGATTTGTTTCCGATAGAGATGTACAAAGAAAAGCGTATCCGCCGGTTTGAAATGGCGTATGTGGCCGAAAGTTACTACGGTGATGAACTTACTTTCTTTAAGGATGAACCGGAGGACGGAGTTTTTGATATTGAAGTGAAAAAGAATGGTGACGAAGTTGTTTGCCGCTCGAAAATAGTATTTACAGAGAAATGACATTTCTGTACTAACCTAATTCTCCTCTTCCTGGGAAGAGGAGTACCCGTAGGGGGAGGTGGTAGGTAAAATAGACCTGTTGTAAAGCTTAAACTTCATTTATTACATAATAAATACGAGAAATAATCAATTTAATTAATAACCGGCTGCCTGGGCAGCCAAACTAAAAACGAAAAAAGAAAATGGCACAATTAAACTTTGGTGGTGTTATCGAGAATGTGATGACCCGTGAAGAATTTCCTTTGGAAAAAGCACGTGAGATTTTAAAAGATGAAACAATTGCAGTTATCGGTTATGGTGTTCAGGGACCCGGACAGGCATGTAACCTGCGTGATAATGGTTTCAACGTAATCGTCGGACAACGTCCGGGCAAGACTTA
>NZ_DBDF01000001.1:8190-11169 GCF_002293435.1 Bacteroides sp. UBA939
CAGCCGTAATGTCCGTATGGCCTGTTATCAAACCTTATCTGACTCCCGGTAAAGCTCTTTATTTCTCTCATGGCTTTGCTATCACTTGGAGTGATCGTACAGGTGTTGTTCCTCCGACAGATGTCGACGTTATAATGGTTGCTCCCAAAGGTTCGGGTACTTCATTGCGTACTATGTTCCTCGAAGGTCGTGGCTTGAACTCTTCTTATGCCATTTATCAGGATGCTACCGGTAAAGCTATGGAGAGAACAATTGCATTAGGTATCGGTGTCGGTTCCGGTTACTTGTTTGAAACAACATTTATCCGTGAAGCTACTTCTGACCTGACCGGTGAACGTGGTTCACTGATGGGCGCTATTCAAGGATTGCTGTTAGCTCAGTACGAGGTGTTGCGTGAAAATGGTCATACTCCTTCCGAAGCGTTCAATGAAACGGTAGAAGAGTTGACTCAGTCGTTGATGCCGTTGTTTGCCAAGAACGGTATGGACTGGATGTATGCCAACTGTTCAACAACAGCTCAGCGTGGCGCTCTGGACTGGATGACTCCTTTCCATGATGCAATCAAACCGGTGGTTCAGGAGTTGTATGCAAGCGTTAAGTCAGGCAATGAAGCGCAGATTTCTATTGATAGTAACTCTAAACCGGATTATCGTGAGAAGTTGAACGAAGAACTGAAGGCTTTACGCGAAAGCGAAATGTGGCAGACTGCTGTTACGGTTCGTAAACTTCGTCCGGAAAATAGCTAATCCTTTTATTTTGCCTATATTATTCATAAGTAGGAGTTAGAGGAGTTATTTGTGATTGATAACTCCTCTTAACTTCTAAAAATGAATAATATCGATTAGGGTATATGTTTCTGGATATACTCCAGTAATTTACGATAAAAGGTATGTTGCATCATAGTGTTGGCTTCGCCCAGTATCACTAATTTCATGCGGGCGCGTGTGATGGCTACATTCATTCTTCGTAAATCATTGAGGAAACCAATTTGTCCGTTATCATTGGCACGAACCAGACTTATAAAAATGACATCTCTTTCCTGTCCCTGAAAGCCGTCTACTGTGTTTACAGTGAGGAGGCTACGGTAAGGGCGGAGAGAAGAACTTGTCTTAATTTTATTGCGAAGGTACTGCACTTGTGCCTTGTATGGGGATATTATTCCGAAATCTATGCGCTCTTCAAGTATACGGTTGCCTCCGATACGTTGAATGTAAATTCCCAGTTCCTTTAGTAAAAGGTCGGCTTCTTCCCGGTTGATTCGCCCATAAGTTTCACCTATGAATTCTTCTTTAAATTCCATCTCTGAAGTATCTACCCATGTAATAGGGGTGTCCCAGTCGAGGATGCCGCGAAAGCGTATCTCAGGAGCGGCTTCCAATTGCCCGTTGTAGAACCATTGTGAAGGGAAATTCATAATGGCTTCATTCATGCGATACTGAATCTTCAACAGGGAAACTACGGAAGGCTTGGTGGTAACAATACGTTCCATTAAAGTATGTTCCAGTCCGCCGCGTGCTGCTTCGTTGCATTTGATGGTTGCCGGTAGCTGACAGTGGTCACCTGCCAATACAATACGGTCGGCCTTGCGGATGGCTATCCAACAAGCGGCTTCCAAAGCTTGCGCAGCCTCGTCAATAAAAAGTGTACCGAAGCGATGACCGCTCAATATGCGATGATTGCTACTGACGAGTGTGGATGCAATGACATGTGCCGAATCAAAGAGGTCGGCATTGATTTGTATTTCCAGTTGCGTGGCGCGGTCACGCAGACGGCTCATGCGGTTACGGGCGCTTTCACATTCTTCATAACTACTCCGGCGCTTTCTTCCCATTTCACGAATGGCTTTACGGATACCCCATAGTTCGGTATAAGAGGGATGATTTTCGAAGCGGCGTTCATAGGTAAAGGAAAGCATCTTGTCGTTGACACGTGTCGGGTTGCCGATGCGCAGCACGTTGACTCCCCGGTCTACAAGTTTCTCGCTAATCCAATCGACGGCTGTATTGCTTTGAGCGCAAACCAATACTTGCGGTTCGCGGTGTAGTGTTTCATAAATGGCCTCTACGAGAGTGGTTGTCTTTCCTGTTCCCGGAGGACCGTGCACGACGGAGACATCACGCGAGCACAATACTTTGTTGACCGCGGTTTCCTGCGTAGAATTCAGCCAAGGGAAACGAACGGGGTAGAGTTCGCGGAAACCGGGTTTAAGAGTTCCCAGCATGATATCACGCAATTCTGCCAGGCGACTATCTTTGGCGCGAAGTACATCAGAGAGAGCTTCGAACATGGTACGGTAGGATGTTTCGTCAAAATAGAGTTGCACTCCGAGTCTATCTTCCGACTGTATTTCCAAGATAGCGCCCGCCCCCGGCATAATGACTACCATTCGTGCTTCGTCAGCATAGCTGACGGTTCCAATGGAATTGAAGTATGTAATCTTCTCATCATAACCTTTGCGGAAAAAGCATACGGGACGTCCGAACTCGAAATTATGTTCTATATCAGTATCTTCGGTATGGGTTATTTCAATTGCTAATTGATTAAGAGAATTGTAGTAACTCCGTCCCGGAATGGCAGGATACCAACAGAGTCCCCGCTTTATTTTACGGGCTATGCCCATTGTTTCCGTCTGCCGCTTGAATTCTTCTTTTTCATATTCGTACTCCATACGCAGCAATAACTGCTGGTGCTGAAGATGGGCGATTGGAGAAAGGTATTTATTATCCATGTATTTCTTAATTGTCTTGCAAAGGTAGGATATTCTTTGCTTTTACAAGAAGAAAAACGCATTTCATATAATCATGCTTCTTTGCTTTCGGCAAATACATTCATTCACTCCGTGAGACGGTTCTTTTCGTCCCACGGGACAGATTTTTTCGTCTCGTGAGACGGATTCATTCATCCCATGAGATGAAATTCTTCGTCTCGTGAGATAAATTCTCTCGTCCCCCGAGACAAATTCTCCCTCCCAGGGTTTTG
>NZ_DBDF01000001.1:11313-42532 GCF_002293435.1 Bacteroides sp. UBA939
ACGGGATATATGCGGTGCGCGAACCATATATATGCGGTGCGCGAACCATATATATCCCGTACGTGAACCATATATATGCGGTGTAAACGCCGCATATTGGATGTGATTTATCCTGACTTAAATGGATAATTCTCTCAATACACTTACCAGTTCTCTCTTAATAGGCTTGTCGTTCTTGATAGCTTTTGCGAAAGGTACATATACCACTTCATCATGTTCGATACCGATCATTACGTTTCGCTGTCCTTCCATAATTGCATCAATAGCAGCAGCACCGAGCCGGCTGGCAAGGATACGGTCGTGAGCCGTAGGGCTTCCACCACGTTGCAAGTGCCCAAGGATGGTTACGCGTACGTCATATTGGGGGTATTCATTCTTTACACGTTCTGCATAATGCATGGCTCCGCCTGTCAGTTCACTTTCAGCTACAATTACGATACTACTGTTCTTGGATTTACGGAAACCGTTCTTGATGAACTCTTCCAATTGGTCTACTTCCGTACTGAATTCCGGAATAATGGCGGCTTCCGCACCTGATGCAATGGCGCCGTTCAAAGCAAGAAAACCGGCATCACGTCCCATTACCTCCACGAAGAACAGGCGCTCGTGGGAAGTTGCGGTATCGCGGATCTTATCTACTGCATCCAGAATGGTGTTTAAAGCGGTATCATAGCCGATAGTGGTATCCGTGCCGTATAAATCATTGTCAATAGTGCCCGGTAACCCGACACACGGTACATCAAACTCTTGTGCAAAGATGCGTGCACCTGTCAGTGAGCCGTCGCCACCGATGATAACCAAGGCGTCAATGTCTTCTTTCTTCATGTTATCATAAGCTGTCTGGCGTCCTTCAGGAGTGGTAAATTCTTGACAACGGGCAGTCTTCAGGATTGTACCGCCTAATTGTATAATATTACTCACATTCTGGCTTTTGAATTCTTTGATTTCACCGGTTACCAGACCCTTGTAACCTCTATATATACCTTTTACTGCGAGTCCATTGTAAATAGCAGAGCGCGTTACCGCACGAATCGCTGCATTCATTCCCGGAGCATCTCCTCCGGATGTTAAAATACCTATACACTTAACTACTCCCATAACAATCTTTTAGTTTGGTGTTAATAATTGCTGCAAATATAGTAAAAACTGAGGGGCTGCCTGATATTTGACGTTAATTTCTTATTTCAAAGCGGTGACTTGTATCCTGAAGTCGCAGTTTGATAGCCTTGGATATTTCTTCCATTAACCATTTGGGAGTGGAGGTAGCCCCGCATATTCCGATAGAGTCAGCTCTTGTGAGCAGGGAAGCGTCTATTTCTTCGGCATTATCTATCAAATGAGAATTGGGGTTGACTTTCCGGCATTCACTGAATAGCATTTTCCCGTTAGAACTCTTCTTCCCGCTAACAAAAAAGACCAGATCGTGTGAGGCGGCAAACTTCCGTATGTTTGGAATACGGTTGGCTACCTGCCGGCAAATGGTATCATAATATTCGAATGTGACGTTAGGGGAAATATGTTCTTTGATATATTCCACTATTTTCTGAAATTCGTCCAGCGATTTCGTGGTTTGCGAATATAAACGAATACTTTTACTGAAATCCAGCTTCCTAACTTCTTCCAGTTTTTCTATCACAATTGCTTTCCCGGTAGTTTGCCCTACTAATCCAAGTACTTCTGCATGGCCGGTTTTCCCATATATGACAATTTGCTTGTCTTCATTATTCTCTTGAGTGTATTCTTGCTTGATTTTCTTTTGCAGGCGGAGTACCACAGGGCAGGTGGCATCTATGATTTCAATATTGTTGCGACGCGCTATTTCGTAGGTTTCAGGGGGTTCGCCGTGGGCACGCAACAATACTTTGGCATGGTGCAGATGGTTGAAATCGTTATGATTGATAGTGGTAAGCCCCATAGCTTTCAGACGTTCTACTTCGCGACTGTTGTGTACAATATCTCCCAGGCAGTATAAGATACCACCTTTCGCCAACTCTTCTTCAGCTTTGTTTATTGCGGTAACTACTCCGAAACAAAAACCGGAGCCTTCATCTATTTCTACTTTTACCATAACTTAAAAAGTTGATTTAGTAATGATTAAAGAATAACTTGGTACACATTATGACGGCACTGATGAGATACAGTCCCTTTCTTTCATCAAAAACTGTCCCAACTTATTTTTTACGCTTACTTAAAGCAAGAAACTGTTTTGAATTTATTCCTAATTATTTTTATCGGTCTCTTTAGCGTTTGTTTCAACACAGTTTCTAAGGCTACACCCTTTTGCGTTTATTCATTAACTACTTTGTTGAATTGTTCTTCCAACCATTCTTTTTGCTGGAAAATAGTCATGTCGGTGTTGTCTAATAACAGCGCATCATCCGCCTTGCGTAGTGGGCTTACTTCGCGGTTTTGATCAATGAAGTCCCGTTGCCTCATATTTTCCAGTATTTCGTTAAAGCTGACTTTTTGCCCTTTGTCTTTCAATTCCTCGTAGCGGCGTTGCGCACGTATCTCAGGTGTCGCTGTTACGAAAATTTTTAGCTCAGCATCCGGAAATACAGTAGTACCGATATCTCGTCCGTCCATGACAATCCCTTTATTCTTTCCCATTTCCTGCTGTTGTGCTACCATCGCTTTACGTACAAACTCCAAAGCGGCAATGGGACTGACGCGGAAGGCAACTTCCATACTTCGAATCTTATCTTCTACATTTATTCCGTTTAAATAAGTATCCGGACGCCCGGTCTCTGGATTAAGTTGAAAGGATATGTGAATGTTCCCTATTTCTTTTTGAAGTTTTTCCGTATTAATTTGATTTCCCTGAAAAATACCATGTTCCATGCTATATAAAGTAACGGCACGATACATGGCGCCACTATCTATATAAATATAACCTATTTCATAGGCGAGATCTTTTGCCATAGTACTTTTCCCACAAGAGGAAAAACCGTCGATTGCGATAGTTATCTTTTTCATTTTCTTTTTGATTATGCTATTATATATTATAAGGTATAAGACAAATTAAAAATAAGCGAGGATGAACTTACATGGTATTTGGCGTATGCCATGTCTAATTTCAACCGTTTCAACCGAATTCCCATGCCACAGGAAAACCCTGCCCAATGACTGGAACCGTTTATTTTCATTTCTTCTCCGCGACGAAAATTATATCCCGCTGCTATATAAAAGTTGTTGGTCGGAAGAAAATCAATGCCCAAAGCTATGTGATTTAACAATTTCTTTCCGAAATTGTTTGTTGCCATAACCGGAGCGTTCCAATGTGTGAGATCGTGAAGAGTGAAGGAGAACCGGAATGGAGCATGTGCCAAACCTTTGCTGAAACCTAACTGCACGTCAACGGGTAATTCCTCATGTCGCTCTTCGAATGTTTTAAGTTGTCCTCCCAGATTACGGGTAACCAATGAAGCGGAGAAGTCAGACTCCTGATGGTAATAGTTTAAGCCCAAATCAACACCGATAGCAAATGAAGAGTATTTATCGTAATGAGAATAGATAAAGTTGGTACGCACACCACCACTCCAGTAGTCGCTTAAATCGTATGTATATATGCCTGATATGGAAATATCCTTGGCTGAAAATGTACCGGTTTCGATATTCTCTTCCGTAGTTTCTTTCATCTCTCCGTAATCTACGTATTGGGTGGTTACCGCCCAGGTAGAACGTTTACCTATGGAACGGGCAAATGCAGCTCCGGCCACATTTATTCCATCCATATAAAGCATATAATTAAGATTCAGAGTCTTGTCGGCTACACATGAAAGAAGAGCGGGATTCTGAACAGCCATTGTCAAATCATCTTCTATAATAGAAATATTTTCTCCCCCTAATGCTGAAGCATGGGAAGAAAAGGGTAATTTTAAAAATAAGAAAGCATCAGTACCATCCTGTGCCCGCAAGGTGGGTAGAAACAAGAGGAATAACACTGCTATAAAAGACTTTTTGAACATTCCATTTTAAAATTAGTGCCAAAGATACGATATTTTTAAAATATCTCGTTATTTTTGTGCCACAAAAGCATAAGTGCATTTCTAAAGGATTAAAAAAATTAAAATGCGAGTGGATTGTATTAAAAATAATAGTGCAATTCATGTATCTACATAAAAAGTAGTATATTTGCCCATAGAAAAGTATAAACGAGAAACACTAAAAAATAATAATTATGGAAATTAAGAAAACACCTAAAGCTGATTTGGAGAACAAGAAGTCGACATGGATGCTTGTTGGTTATGTTGTTGTACTCGCTTTTATGTTTATAGCATTTGAGTGGACAAAGCGTGATATCAAGATTGATACAAGTCAAGCTCTCTCTGATTTGGTTTTTGAAGAGGAAATGGTTCCTATTACAGAGCAAGAAGAAAAAGTGATTCCTCCTCCTCCGGAAATAGCTCCGATTGCCGAAACACTGGAAATTGTGGAAGATGACGCTGATGTAGAAGAGACGGTTATTGCTTCTTCTGAAGAAACCGGTGCTGCTGTTGAAATAAAGTATGTGCCTGTAGCGGTTGTTGAAGAAGAACCGGAAGAACAAACCATTTTTGAAGTGGTAGAAGAAATGCCTGAATTCCCGAATGGTGGTATGGCCGGTTTGATGCAATTCTTAAGTAAGAATATCAAATATCCGACTATTGCACAGGAAAATGGAACGCAAGGACGTGTAACAGTACAGTTCGTGGTTAACAAAGACGGTAGTATTGTAGATGCTAAAGTATTAAGAGGTGTTGACCCTTATTTGGATAAAGAAGCCCTTCGTGTGATTGGTACAATGCCGAAGTGGAAGCCAGGTATGCAGCGTGGTAAACCTGTACGCGTTAAGTACACTGTGCCTGTAATGTTCAGATTGCAATAATATATCTAAATAATAGAAGAGGCTGCCTGAAGCAGCCTCTTTTTATTCCTACTGTTCGTTAATTCACTACTACTATGTTTGTAGCTTCCGAGCTTCTCGAAAAGTTTAATTCTCATATTGCTAATTTAAGGTTTACGCGTACCCCGAGAGGACTGTATGCTCCGGTTGAATATGTTTTATCCCTGGGAGGAAAACGAATTCGCCCTATACTAATGTTGATGGCTTACAATCTGTATAAAGATGATGTAACTCGCATTTATGATCCGGCTACGGGGATTGAGGTATATCATAATTATACCTTATTGCATGATGACCTGATGGATCGTGCTGACCGTCGTAGAGGAAAAGAAACTGTTCATAAAGTATGGAATGATAATACAGCGATTCTTTCCGGGGATGCAATGTTGGTACTTGCTTATCAATTTATGGCAGGATGTCCTGCTGCTTTCCTGAAAGAGGTAATGGACCTGTTCAATTTGACGGCTCTTGAAATATGTGAAGGGCAACAGATGGATATGGAGTTTGAACAACGAAGTGATGTTGCAGCAGAGGAGTATCTGGAAATGATTCGCCTGAAGACAGCCGTTTTGTTGGCAGCAAGTCTAAAAATCGGTGCTTGTTTGGGTGGCGCTTCGGAAATAGATGCCGATAGCTTATATGATTTCGGTATGCATATAGGAATTGCCTTTCAACTGAAAGATGATTTGCTGGATGTATATGGAAATACTGCTGTATTCGGAAAGAATATAGGTGGGGATATTCTCTGTAACAAGAAAACTTATTTGTTGATTAAAGCATTGGAACACGCTGATGTAAATCGGCGTGAGCAATTGGAGTATTGGATACATGCTACTACTTTCCAACCGGACGAGAAGATTGCAGCAGTGAAGCAAATTTATGATCAGATTGGCGTGAGGGCGATTTGTGAAGAACAAATATTGCTGTATAGCAGGCGTGCAATGGAAAGTCTTGCAACGGTGAATGTCTTGGAAGAGAAGAAAGAAGAGTTGAAAAGAATAACAGAAAATCTGGTGCGCAGAGAGTTATAACGGTATTTCTAAGAATTATGCCTTATAGAAGATTACCAAATACGGATCAAGCAAGGATACGGGCACTGAAAGCAGTGGTTGTAAAAGCTGATATTTATGATGTCTATGATTTGGCGGTTTCTTTGAAAGTATTGACTGAAACTCGGAATTTCCTTACAAAGTTTGAAGCTGCGCAGTCTTATTATTCCCAGTGTTTTGAACGTCAATCGCAGGCTGGACATAAGCATCAGGCTAATGTCCGGATGGCACGGTTGTATATTTCTCATTTTATTCAGGTACTGAATTTAGCGATAATTCGTTCGGAAGTTCGTGCCGCGTATAAGTCACACTATGGTTTGCCGGCTGATAGTACGAATGTGCCGGACTTATCAACAGAAGCGGCGTTAGTGGAGTGGGGACGTAAAATCATAAGTGGAGAAACAAAACGAATTTCGCAAGGAGGAGCCCCTATATACAATCCTACTATCGCCAAAGTTAAAGTACACTATGATATCTTTACAGACAGTTATGACAGGCAAAAGAATTTGCAGTCTTTGACCGCACGTAGTTTAGAAACCCTTTCTGCTATGCGGGACACTGCTGATAAATTGATATTAGATATATGGAATCAAGTGGAAAAAAAATATGAGAACGTTTTTCCTAATGAAAAGCGTTTGGATTTATGCCGTGATTATGGTTTGATATACTATTATCGTACCGGTGAAAAACGGAAAGAAGAAGTAACCAAATGAGACTGGTAGATACGCATTCCCATCTTTTTTTGGAAGAATTTACGGAAGACTTGCCACAAGTCATTGAACGTGCCCGTACTGCAGGAGTTACGCATATTTTTATGCCCAATATTGATAGTACTACGGTGAAACCAATGTTAGCCGCTTGCAATCTATATAGAGAGTACTGCTTCCCTATGATTGGATTACATCCGACTTCTGTTAATGAAGGTTATGCTAAAGAATTGGAGATACTGCGTCATGAATTGGAAACTTCCGAAGGATATATAGCCATAGGTGAGATTGGGATGGACCTTTATTGGGACAAAACTTATTTGAAAGAACAGGAGTTTGTATTGGATAAGCAGGTCAATTGGGCGTTGGAATATGATTTACCGGTAGTGATTCATTGCAGGGATGCTTTTGATTATATATATAAGGTGTTGGAACCTTATAAAAAAACTTCTTTGAAAGGCGTTTTTCACAGCTTTACAGGAACTGCTGAAGAAGCAGCACGAATATTGGAATTCTCCGGGTTCTCTATTGGAGTCAATGGTGTGGTTACTTTTAAGAAGTCTGGACTTCCGGAAGTATTGCAAGGAATCCCTTTGGAAAAGATTGTGCTTGAAACAGATTCACCATACTTGACCCCTATGCCTAACCGGGGTAAGAGGAATGAGAGCGCATATATAAAGGATACCCTGATGAAGATTTCCGAGATTTACCACATGCCTCCGGAGGAGGTAGGAAACATTACTTCAGAAACCGCTTTAAAAGTGTTTGGAATACCCAAATAAGATATTGAAGAATTTAAAGTTTATTAATTTTGAGATTTTATTAGGGATAAAACAGGGATAATGAAGTACGAGAACGAAAAAAAGAATACATTTGTAGCTGAAAACGCTGGTGGTTCGCATTTTTTTTGTAATTTGCAGCCGATTTTGAAGAAGGCGTCTATTGGAGAGATGCTCGAGTGGTTGAAGAGGCACGCCTGGAAAGCGTGTATACGCCAAAAGCGTATCCGCGGGTTCCGAATCCCCGTCTCTCCGCAATATGAGAGAAAGAAACAAGAATAATAAACGTAATAAATAATTTAATTAATTAATTAATCTTAAAAATTAGACACACAATGAAAAAGTTATTTGCAATTGTTGCTGTGATGGGAGTCTTAACATTTGGCTCAACTCAATTTGCTCAGGCTCAAGATGCTCCTGCAGCTGGACAAACAGAACAAGTGGCTTCTGCCGGTGCTGCTGGCGTAGAAGCTGAAGAAGGCGGTATTCACAAAGAAATTAAAACCAAGTTTATTGAAGGTACTGCATCTTTCATGAGTTTGGTTGCTATTGCTTTGGTGATTGGTCTTGCATTCTGTATTGAGCGTATCATTTATTTGAGTTTGGCTGAAATTAACACTAAGAAATTCTTAGCTGCTATTGAAGCTGCTTTGGAAAAAGGCGATGTAGAAGCTGCTAAGGATATTGCTCGTAACACCAGAGGTCCTATTGCTTCTATCTACTACCAAGGCTTGATGAGAGTTGATCAAGGTATTGATGTAGTTGAAAAGTCAGTAGTTTCTTACGGTGGTGTACAAGCCGGTTATTTGGAAAAAGGTTGTTCTTGGATTACGCTGTTCATCGCAATGGCTCCGTCTTTAGGATTCTTGGGTACTGTAATCGGTATGGTACAAGCATTTGATAAGATTCAACAAGTAGGTGATATCTCTCCGACAGTTGTAGCAGGTGGTATGAAAGTTGCCTTGATTACGACTATTTTCGGTTTGATCGTTGCTTTGATTCTGCAGGTATTCTATAACTATATCCTGTCTAAGATCGAAGCTTTGACCAGCGAAATGGAAGATTCTTCTATTTCTCTGTTGGATATGGTTATCAAATATAACTTGAAATACAAAAAGTAATCAAAATGGCTAAATTATCATATAAAGTATCATACTATGTACTGTACTTATTGATTGCCGCCATCTTAGTGGTATTGGGATTGTTCTACTTCGGTGGAAATGCCAAAGATGGTGCAGTACTTATAGGGGTTGACCCTGAAATGTGGCAGCCGGCGCAAACAGATACCCTGTTGTATTTGATGTATGGTTTGTTGGGTTTGGCTGTTGTTGCAATGGTAGGTGGATTTATCTTGCAATTCGGTAGCGCATTGAAAGATAATCCCGTAAAGGCTTTGAAGTCTTTGGTTGGTGTAATCCTTCTGGCTATCGTTATGGTTGTTGCTTGGTCAATGGGTAGCGGAGAACCAATGGCTATTCCAGGATATAGTGGAACAGATAACGTTGAGTTCTGGCTGAAAGTGACTGACATGTTCCTTTATACTATCTACTTCTTGCTGGGTGCAACTGTCCTTGCAATGTTATTCAGTAGTATTAAAAAGAAAGTATCATAATCAATTGAGGAAACTCAATTTAATGGAGTAATTATAATGGCAAAAGGAAAAAGAAAAGTTCCTGATATTAACTCAAGTTCTACGGCGGATATCGCTTTCCTGTTGTTGATCTTCTTCTTGATTACGACTTCTATGGATACGGACCGTGGTTTGGCAAGACGTTTGCCGCCACCACCCGATTCAGAACAAATAGAAGACGAACCTGATAAGGTGAAAGAGCGCAACGTAATGACGGTATTCTTAAATATGAATGACCAACTTATGTGTAGCGGCGACTATGTAAGCGTAGAACAATTGAGAGGTAGAGCAAAAGAATTCATTGCTAACCCGTATAATGATGAAAATAAACCGGAAAAACATGCTAAAGATGTTCCTTTTTTCGGTACTATGCAGATTACGGAAAAGCATGTAGTTTCTTTGCGTTGTGACCGTGGTTCTTCATACAAGGCATATCTGGCTGTTCAGAATGAATTGGTAGCCGCTTATAATGAGTTGAGAGACGAATTAGCTCAGGAGAAGTGGGGGAAGGACTATGTTGCTTTGGGCGAAGATGAACAAAAGGCAATTCGTGAGATTTATCCTCAGAAGATCTCTGAGGCAGAACCTAAAAAATACGGAGAAAAGAAGTAATGGGAAAATTTAATAAAACTGGTTCACGTGAAATGCCTGCGTTGAACACTTCTTCTCTACCTGACCTTATTTTCACCTTGTTGTTCTTCTTTATGATTGTAACAACGATGCGTGAGGTAACGTTAAGAGTTGAGTTTAAGGTTCCGCAAGCTACAGAATTGGAAAAATTGGAGAAGAAATCTTTAGTTACGTTTATCTATGTAGGAAAACCTACTGCTGAATTCCGTCAAAAATTAGGTAATGAAAGCCGTATTCAGTTAAATGATAACTATGCTGAAGTTGCTGAAATTCAAGATTACATTATTGGTGAACGTGCCAGTATGAAAGAGGAAGATCAGCCGCAGATGACTGTTTCTTTGAAAGTAGACCAAGATACGAAAATGGGTATTGTAACAGATATCAAAGAGGCTCTTCGTAAAGCTTATGCATTGAAGATTAACTATTCTGCGCAACCGCGTCAGTAAGAAGTTGAATCGAATTATATAAAATAGGGGTGCTTGTTCAGCAAGCACCCCTATTTTTTTAGGCTTTTACGCTATATACTTTGGAACAAGTAGAAAATGTTGTTGGTGATCTGTTTAAAGCTGATTCAAATACTATTTGAATTACTTAGTAGTAGTGTATAAACTACTACTAAGTAATTGACTGACTACTACTAAGTAGTTAGCCAACCACTACCGCACAAAGCTGAAATAGCCAGTTTCAATGAACCTGCGGAAGCGTATTAACTCGCAAAAGTCATTAATAATTATCGTCTAACTCTTTGCTTTATTTGGTATAAAAATCAATCAACCGCTGTAATGCCCGCTGGCATACGGGGCAGAATGTAGGATAATTATTGGTACGCATACGGCAATAATCCGCAGGGCGATAGACTCCTTTAAACGAATAACCTCCCCCTTCATATACACCTACCGGATATTTAGCTTGTTGGCTAACAGGGGTAGGGACAGGTGTACCTTTAACAAGCATGTCTTTCCATTTTGAAGCAAAATCTACGCAGGTTGTTATGTTTTGTTCCCAAGGTTCCGTATCTAATGGATAGATATCCGTCAGAATATCATTTTCGTAAAAGTATTCATCTGCCAGCCCGCCGAAGCTATGTCCGAACTCGTGCACAACAACAGGACGAAATGTCGGGTGATGTGCAGTAGTCAGAGTGTATGCGTTGTATATGCCACCACCGCCATATTCTTTAGTATTGGCAAGAATGATGATGTGTTCGTATGGTATTCCCGCTAAGGCATCGTGTATGGATTTTACGCGAGGTGTAGTCAGATAACGGTCTGAATAGAATGTACTGAAATGAGAATTGAAAGCTGTGTGTTTCCATTCATCTAACCGGGGAACACTTACACCGCTGTCCTCGGACGGACTGGCAACTGCTATGATGTTAAAACGATCCTTCATACTTTTGAATGGTTCATGGGAAAACAGGCTTTCGCAGGCAATTTCAGCATCTTGATGGAATGTATCCATTTCTTCCGGCGTGTAACCCTCTGCAAGAATAGCTACATCTATATATTTGTCCGAAGCCCCATTGCGCAATAAATATTTGTGCGGGGTGATATGCGTTACTCCTTTTTTATGGATAAGTATATCATCCGGTTTCACGGTATGCTTCAATCGGGCGCATATCTCTTTTCTCGGATTGAGAAGAGTTATTTCTATTTCAGCATGACGAAGCGGGTAGGGGAGCAGGAATGTATTTTCAAAACCTTTGCTTACAGTTTTGGCTTCGTCTGTATCTAACCATTCCTGAAAGAGAGAGGAAAACGACGTTTTATAAATCGTTTTTCCACTTTCTAAGTCTTTCATAATGATTTGCCCATTGCCTTGCAATGGCAATTCTGCCAGATGATGATGTCTGCCTGCCCAAGATGGAAGTATGGATAATTCATCCAGGCATATATTCTGTTGTGATGCATCTCCGGTAAAGATGTAATCGACCCGCAGAGTTTTATCTGCAAAATAATCACTGTAGTTTTGTGCATGGCTTGTTATGGTCATTATCATGCACAATACAAATACAAGGCGTTTTTTCATGATAGTTTGATTTTGTAGTTGCGGCAAAGATACAATCTTTACTGATAAGAGCAGTACAGAATGTAATATTATTTTAGGAACGGAATACGCGGGTTTCACGGATTTTCTTTCTAAGTAATCATAGCGTAGCAATTAGTCCGTGAAATCCGCGTAATCCGTGCCTAAAATATTACCATCCGAAAGGTTACTGTTACTTGTGAGTACCGGCTTCCTCTTTTTAGCAAGAAAAGTTATAAATCGTATTTTTATTGAGGGAAATTTCGCTAACTTTGCATATTGTCGTATGAAAATATAGTAAAACAATAGTTGTTTATTAATTCTAAGATTAGAAATGGGACATCATCAATTGGATACTTTAGACGAGCAAATTCTGAAACTAATAGCAGATAACGCCCGCATTCCTTTCCTTGAAGTGGCGAGAGCCTGTAATGTATCCGGCGCAGCCATTCACCAACGCATACAGAAACTGACAAACTTGGGTATATTAAAAGGTTCGGAGTATGTAATCGATCCGGAGAAAATCGGTTATGAGACTTGTGCTTATATTGGCATTTATCTGAAAGACCCTGCAACTTTTGATTCAGTGACAAAATCGCTTGAGGCTGTTCCTGAAATAGTGGAGTGTCACTTTACAACGGGTAAATATGATATGTTTGTCAAACTCTATGCGCGCAACAATCACCATTTGCTGAGTATTATCCACGATAAGCTGCAACCGCTGGGACTGTCGCGTACTGAAACTTTGATATCCTTCCATGAAGCTATCAAACGGCAAATGCCGATAATGGTGGAAACGGTGGATGAAGATTAGGCTTATTTGCGAACGTAATCGACAAAAGCATAAGAGCAGAGATGCTTCTCATCTGCCGGATGAGTCTCTCTGCTTTTTTCATGCCAGATACTAAGGTCGACTGCCGGAAAGTATGCGTCTACTTGTGGCGCTTCGGCATCTATCTCCGTCAGACAAAGCATATCGGCAAAAGGTATTGCCTGTTTGTAGACGCTGGCTCCACCTATAATATATACTTGTTCTTCCGGTTTACAGCTTCGCAAAGCTTCTTCAAGAGTAAGAAAGACTTCCGTTCCGGGGCATTGAGTGCCGGGACTGGAAGATAATACAACGTTCCTGCGATTGGGCAGCGCACCTTTGGGTAAGGATTCAAACGTTTTTCTTCCCATGATAATTGTGTTTCCTGTGGTCAATGTCTTGAAGCGTTTCAAATCATCGGGAAGCCAGAACAATAGTTTATTCCGGAAGCCAATACCCGATTGGCGGTCTACGGCAGCTATAATACTAATCATACGATATGGGATAATTATACCTAAATTTATAATTTATATTGTTATGAGCCTGCTCAGGTGAAGGTCTTCAAAAATTAAAGCTATTATCTTTAAAATCATTATCTTTCATCCGCAGATTACGCAGATTACGCTTACTTAGTTGAATTTCAATCCGCGTTATCTGCGGATGAAAAATGTCTTCTTTCCAAATGGGAAATAACACGCTTCCTAACATTATACAGCGACCTTTCCTGCAATGTGCGGGTGCGGATCATAATCTGTTAACTCGAAATCCTCATACTGAAAGTCGAAGATACTTTTTACGTCCGGGTTGATGTTCATTTGAGGTAGCGGACGCGGTTCGCGCGAAAGTTGCAGTTTCACCTGCTCCAGATGATTCAGATAAATATGGGAATCACCCAATGTATGAACAAAATCACCCGCTTTCAGTCCGGTAACCTGCGCCATCATTTGCAGCAACAAAGCATAAGATGCTATATTGAAAGGTACACCCAGGAAGATATCTGCACTACGTTGGTAAAGTTGCAGGCTCAATTTCCCGTTTGCGACGTAAAACTGGAAAAAAGCATGGCAGGGAGGCAGTTTCATGTTATCGAGGTCGCCCACATTCCAGGCGCTGACAATGATACGCCGGGAGTCTGGGTTATGAAGAATAGTTTTCACTGCTTCGGAAATCTGATCAATTGCTCCTCCCTTATAGTCAGGCCATGAGCGCCATTGATAGCCGTAGATGTGTCCCAAATCTCCATTCTCATCCGCCCATTCGTTCCAGATGCGCACTCCGTGGTCTTGCAGATACTTGGCATTCGTGTCTCCTTTGAGAAACCACAATAATTCGTATATGATAGATTTCAGATGTAATTTCTTGGTAGTCAGGCAAGGGAAACCCTCTTCCATATTGAAGCGCATTTGATGTCCGAACACACTGATCGTTCCGGTTCCGGTACGGTCTTCTTTATGAATGCCTTCCGTCAAAACGCGATTGAGTAAATCTAAATATTGTTTCATTGTTGCAGGTTACAAATTATGAATGACATGATGGGCAATCGTTTTTGCCTTGCCAAAGGTAAGTAAACTTCAGCAGATAGAAGAATTTCCAAATCAAAAATTAGAGGAATGGGGTGAACAGGTTGCCTACCCAACCTACGAACTTCTTCCAGCCGGAGCGCTTTTTCCATACCTCGGGGGTCAGAAGCGTACTGTTTTGTTTGTCGTACTCGAACATTTCGTTGAGCTGCCGGGTTATGTCCCGGTCAAAGATAAAGGCGTTGGTTTCGTAGTCATACCGCAGGCTGCGACTGTTGAGGTTGGCAGTACCTACGGTACAGAAACTTCCGTCCACCATCATAATCTTGGAATGATGGAAACCACCGTTGAAGAGATAGACTTTGGCGCCCTTCTGCATTAGTTTGTGCACGATGTGGAAAGAGGCATCCGGAGTAAAATGAATATCGGAAACGGCGGGTATCATTATTTCTACTTCCGTCCCTTTTTTCAATGCGGTTCTAATAGCTTGCCTGATGGACTCTGTCGGAACGAAGTAGGGATTTACAATTTGTATGCTGTGTTGCGCTGCCTTGATGGAGGCGGCATACGCATGGCTGATAGCGCGGGGAGTTTCGCGGGGAGTGCGGTCGACGATTGCAATTTCCTTGGATATGCTGTCGGGAAGTTCCGGTATGTCGGGGAAGTACTCCGGCCCGCCGATGTGTTGTTTCGTTTCCCGGTTCCACATTGTGAGGAAAATGCCTTGCAGATAGCGTACGGCATCTCCTTTGATACACATGTGCATATCATGCCATTCCCCTATCTTACGAAGTCCGGTGATGTAATAGTCTGCAATGTTCATGCCTCCGGTATATCCTACCTTTCCGTCAATCACTACAATTTTCCGGTGATCGCGATGCATGGCATGATTAATCCACGGAAATGTTATCGGGTCGAACTTCGTAATCTCAATTCCGCGTTTGCGAATGGACTTCAGGTGTTTTTTCTTCAGTGGTTTGTTGTTTGACCAGTTGCCGAATGCATCGAATATAGCGCGTACTTCTACGCCTTGCTGTACCTTCTCTGCCAAAAGGTCGAACAGGGCGTTTGCTATGGAGTCGTTTCGGAAATTGAAGTATTCCAGATGAATGTGATGTTGGGCTTGTCGTATTTCTTCGAAGAGGTCAATGAACTTTTCCCGTCCGCTCATCAGTAGTTTCACTTCGTTGTTGTCAGTGACCGGAACTCCTTGCTGTTGGAGATAATGCATCACAAGCGAATCACTGGATATGACTTGCGCATGGATATTTCCAATAAGAGATAATACGGATAGTAATATACTGATAAATGTACGTCTCAAAACTATTTAGATTTAATTCGTTTTTTATTTGAGCTGGCAAATATACAATATATTAACGAGAAATATTTCTTCTGTTAAAGAAAAATAGGTTTATGTCAAATGTTGTAAACTCAAGCTAAAGAGCAAATCTTACGGTATCCGAGGTAGAGAAGTACTACGACTGCTATTATCAGCGATCTCGGGTCAAGCTCCGCGGCGCCGTTTTCTATGGCGCTGGTAAAGGTTTCCCGTAAAGTATTCAATACCAGTTGCAAGCCATCGAGGACAAAGAATAATACGATGGCAAGCGTAAAGCAGAACATGCTCCACAACTGCGAAATCCGGCGATACCGGTCGGGCAGATGGTGCATTACGCGTCGGCTGAAGCCGTTATCTTCTATCTCTCTGCAATTGTCGGAGAAGAATTTCTGCAAAAGTTTATCATCAGTTGTTTCCATCATAACCATTTTGTTTTAAGTAGGTAGCCATTTTTTCTTTCGCCCGTGAGAGGTGGCTTTTAACTGTTCCCACCGGGCATCCCGTGATACCTGCAATCTTATCAATACTCTGGTCTTCCATATAAAACAGAGTGATGCAGGTTCGTTCCATTTCTTTCAGTGTCGCCAGCGCCCGGTACACATCCATTTGCTGTCCGAGGTCGTTTTGGCTGGTGTTCCAATGGGCATCCACTTCCCGGGTATCAAGGGCGGTTGTATCTTTCCGGCTGCGAATATAATCATAAAACACATTGTATGCAATACGATATAGCCAAGTTGAGAAGTTGGACAGGTTTTTGAATGAAGCGAGGTTGGTGTATGCTTTGATAAACGTGTCTTGCGCCAGGTCGTCACTCAATTCGTTGTCGCCGCAGGTAAGGTGAAGAAAGAACCGTCGTACGGGCGACTGATACTTCTTCACTAACTGGTCAAAGGCCCTGGTGTTGTGAAACACCACGACCTGTGCAACTAACGATATATCGTTGAGTTGGTTCATCTTTCTCTATCGTTCTTTTTAGATTCCTGTGTGTAGTGGATAACCAGTTGCCCGAATCCGGTGAACATAACGAGTAACCCGACGCAGCCTATTCCGAAGTTACCGGTAATAGCCCAAAGGAAGATGAATAGTCCTATTCCGATGAAAACGTTTTTGATTCCTTTGGTGCGTATATCCTCGTTCTTATCTACGTTTCTGAAGAAATCCGAGGGTAGTTGCTGTCCGCTGGCAAGTGCCTGTTCCGCAAGACGGTATTTGGCTTTGCGATTCTTGTAATTGAAGAAGAATACCGTAATGATGATGAGCAAAGGCAACCCGAAGACAAAGACAATGCCTGTGACTGAAATAATCATGTTGGAAATGTTTCCGTCCATGTCAAATCCCCAGTCTCCCCAATGATTGCTGTGGTGTTTCCATCCATTGCTTCCGAAATCGGGACCGCTACCTTCGTAGGTCATGATACTGAGGGTATCGGTTACGGTTTTCCCGTTGATGACAGTATCGCGGAGTTCAATCACGCGTTTTTTGTTCCCAAGGCTGTCGTTCTCCGTGACAGTTCTTTCCTTTGCCAATACCAATGAGCAGAATGTCATGGCGGCGATAAATGCTAAAAGTAATCGTTTCATAATCATGTATTTTATATTTTATTGTTCTTAATGTCTGTTAGACGTATAATGTTCTTGAGAAAGTTGCAAAGAGACGATATTTTTTTGAATTAAACGATAATCTATAGGAATTATTTGACTGGCAAACTTCTTTAGTCTGAATAATTCATGCTAAAATCGTGTCTGCTCCGTACCAGGGCCGTGTCAGGGCAGGGTCCGCTCCGTACCCGCTCCGTATAAAGGTACCCTTATNNTACGGAGTTGGTACGGACTTGGTACGGACTTGATACGGAGCAGATAGTGTGTGATAGGGTCTGCATGATTCATACGTTAACTCCTGAAGTATGAATAATACAGGTTAGTATCCTGTGCTTTTTTGTGTTACCTTTGCGGATATCAAACAAATTGGCACATGGAATTACCCGTATCTTTTGCAGACCGTACCCGTTCCCTGCTGGGAGATGAAGAATATAATAAACTGATTGATGCCCTGAACGGAGAACAGCCTGTAAGCATCCGGCTGAACGAGGCGAAACTCCCTCATGTTTCAGCCGCTCTTCTTCGCAGTTGCTCCGAGCGTGTACTTTGGGCTTCCGCCGGCTTCTACCTCGACCGCCGCCTGACGTTTACTTTTGACCCCTTGTTCCATGCAGGCTGCTACTATGTGCAGGAAGCATCGTCCATGTTTGTAGAACAGGCATTACGCCGGTATGTGGGCGAAGCTCCGGTGATGATGCTCGACCTTTGCGCTGCGCCCGGCGGGAAATCTACCCATGCCCGTAGCATATTGCCCGAAGGCAGTCTGCTGGTGGCTAATGAAGTTATCCGCAACCGTTCGCAGGTTTTGGCTGAGAACCTGACGAAGTGGGGCAACCCCGGAGTGGTGGTAACCAACAATGACCCGGCGGATTTCTCCGGCTTGGAAAGCTTCTTCGACCTGATACTGACTGATGTTCCCTGCTCGGGCGAAGGAATGTTCCGTAAAGACCCGGTTGCAAGGAGCGAGTGGAGCCTCGAAAATGTAGAAATCTGCCGGCAACGCCAGCGCCGTATCCTGACTGATGTCTGGCCCAGCTTGAAGCCGGGCGGACTACTTATTTATAGTACGTGTACTTATAATACGGAAGAAAACGAAGAGAATATCCGCTGGATACGTGATGAGTTCGGCGCGGAAATACTTCCGCTGAACGTGCCGGAAGAATGGAATATTATTATGGGAGCAGACTTTCCTGTCTATCGCTTTCTGCCTCACCGGACGAAAGGTGAAGGTTTCTTCCTTTCCGTGCTTCGCAAACCGGAAACCGATATCCCGGAGACACGGAGAAGGCCGGTTTCAACCCAAGGGAAGAAGAAGCCGGCGCCCGTCGTGTCAAAAGAACAACTGGCGGCGGCTCGTGGCTGGCTTCTTTCGGCGGATGATTATGAACTCTCTGTAAACGGGACGAACATTTCCGCTTTTCCTAAAGAAAGTATTTCTGCTTTGTCAGCTTTGCAACAATCTCTCCGCATCATTCAGGCCGGTATTCCTCTTGGAGAAATAAAAGGGAAGGATTTGATTCCGGAACATGCGCTTGCCATGAGTAATGCGTTGCGCCGGGAGGCTTTTCCCCACGAAGACGTCTCGTACGAGCAGGCTGTGGCTTATCTGCGTAAGGAGGCAATTGTTCTGGCTGCCGATTCCCCGCGCGGGTATGTGCTGCTGACATATAAAGATGTTCCTTTGGGCTTTGTGAAGAATGTAGGCAACCGTGCCAATAACCTTTATCCGCAGGAGTGGCGCATTCGTAGCGGATACTTGCCGGAAGAGATACTGGTAGTTGATTGAGGAACTACCGCTGATGAATAAATTCCCATAGACAAGGCTACCGAACGTGGCATACGCCTGCTCAGCGAGAAAGGCCGTATGGATTGCCAACATCCCGGAAAGACAATCCGGGTGGTGAAAGATTCCGAAACGTTAATTGATTACAATAATGCTGTCCCTAATGAACAGTGGATGGTTTCTGCTGGTTTGAGTCTATATGAAGAGATTATTGATTTTCGCAACGAACGTCAACTTTGGGTACTGTCAATAGCTCATAAGGTATGGAGTACCTGATGTGGCTTGCGCTATTTAAGAATCTCCGAAACCAATTTTAGTCTGAAATAAATCAGAAGTATTCATTCAATTAATAATTATTCTAAAAAACCTTGTTTTATGAAAAAGAATCTTTTAATGATGATTGCCGTTTTGGCAATGGTTTTTGCTTCTTGTAATAATGATGAGCAAAACGAAAATATTCCGGCAGGAAAGCCTGCGCAGCTCTCCGTTAAACTTGCCGGTGTTGTTAAGGCTCCCTCTTCCCGTGCTATTGAAGCTCCGGGTAAAACGGCAGCGGGTACTATTCAGTTGATGCCTGCAGGCAGCGGCTTAACCGGTCAAATCTATGTGATTAACTCGACAGGTGTTGTAACCTATCATGAGGCGCTGAATGTATCACAAGCACTTGTGGACAATGGCCCTGGTCAGATATTGACACGGGATGTACCCTCTGACTCACGCGTTTATATCATCGGGAATATTCCTGCGGGTAATACGTCTCTTAGTACTGAAGTTGTAGATGGAACAACAACTCTGGCACAAATCCAGGCTAAATCGGATTTGCTGACTACGTTGATTCCACAGACTGTAGGTGGAAGTCAGCTTCAATCTTATCAGACCGTAGTTTTGGCTAATAGCGACGGAGCAGCGAAGCAGATCACTCTTAATGGAAATCCTCTTGATAATGACCGGACAACCGTTGAGGCTACTGTAAGTATTGAACTCAACCCGCTGGTTTCGCGCATAGAACTTGGTAAGGTTACGGGTGATAAGAATATCTTAGGCTTTAAAGTCGCAGGCGTTTATGTGGATGACTGGTATCCTTCATTTACCTATGGTGGTTCCTTTGCAGGTACCATGTTCTCACAAGGACAGAATACTTTGGAATCGGCTGACGCCACTTACAAGGCAAATGCTCTTGGTAATGCAGGTGAATGGGCGGCTGTTTCTGTTGATCCGACTGATCTTGAAACCAATCCTTTTATCGCCACTCCGGGAGCAGGTAATGTATGGGCTTACAATGTAGCCGCCGGTAGCCTTTCGCGCCCTATTGTTTTGCTGAAAGATGTATCTTATCCGGCCGACACGGACGGGAATGGTACTATTGAAGATGGGGAAACGTACACCGAAACCAGAACACTTTACCTTACGGTAACGAGTTACAACGGTATCGAGAATAATGTATTTAAACGTGGTGCAATCTATAGCATCGGTGGTCTGGCTAACGGTATCGTCTTTGGCCCGACTAATACAGGTTTGACTCCTAACCCTGCAAACGTTAGTCTGCAGGTAAGTGTAACAATCAAGGAATGGGAAATCGTATATCCAGATGCTAATCTCTAATTCAAATAAAACCTCACAGGGCGGAAGGGGGTGATACCCCTTCCGTTCACTAATTGTATTACATTACAATTTAATAATTCACTCAAGTTTCTCTATTAGCTTCGCTGACAGCNNTCTTCTTAGTGATTAGCAATAGTATCTCTATTAGCTTCGCTGACAGCTTCTCTGATTTCTTTCACTAAGGTATGTTCTCTTCCTCCCAGGAGGAGTACGTACCTTAGTGAAAGAAATCAGAGAAGCTAATAGAGATACTACTGATTATTAACAACATGCGAAACCTAAATAATTCAATATATGTGCAAAAGGATTATCGCTTCATCACTGTTCTTCTTCGTTCTGCTACTTGGCAGCTGTATCAAGGACGATTTAGCTGACTGTCCGGAAGGACTGCGATTGAATTATTGCTATATTCTGAATACGGAATATCAGTGTTTACTCGAGAAGAACGTGGAAAGCCTTCGTGCCTATATTTTTGATGAAAACACCCGGTTGCTTGTCAAAGTCGTTACGCTTAGCCCCGATGATATTAACCGTAAGTGGATTGACGTTAACGACCTGCCTTCGGGAATGTACACCATCACCTCTTGGGGTGGCAGCAGCAGAGACATGGAGAAAGGTGGATTTATCGACGGCGACATGACCGATCCTGCTACTTCTACTTTTATACCTTATGTTGCCGTTGGCAGAACCACAATAGATAATTTCCGTATGATGCTTGCCACCGAACCGCTTCGTGCTACTCCGGGGATGGATGTGGGTCATACACACGATATGGATGACAGTCGAATTCATCCGGGCGAAGTCATTCCCCTTGCCGGAGGTGGGTTTGACGACATTTACTTTGGAATAGTGCAACATGTAGAAGTAGTTGATGGCGAGCAATGTACTGCAAATATAGATATGATGCAAGATACCAATACACTACATGTCAAAGTCAAAGGCTGGGAACTTTTGAGTTCTCGCGCCGTGGATAACCAGGAACCATTCATTTGCGTCTCCGGTCACAACGAGCGGTACGGTTACGACAATAGCATAGACCGTTATGCCCGCGAGGTGTGTTACGAACCTTACTTCGAATCGGATAACGGAACAGAGATATCTGTGGACATAAGGGTGATGCATCTGGATATCAACAGATTTAAAGACGAGCCGGTGTTGTTCTATATTCGAAATGCGGTTACAGGCCGGAACATTATTTCTCCTATAGATGTTATTAATGATGTGATACTCAAGGCCAAGGATAAGCAAGGTAATCTCTTATGGCCGGATCAGGAAGCCATCGATCGCGTAAATGAGTTTTCATTCGAAGTATCGGTTCTTGCCGATTTGAGTGTCAGCATTACTGTGAACGGGTTCGAGATAATCAATACGAACGTGGATATAAGCAGGCCGTAAGAGAATCTAAATATAGATAGATAATGAAAGAAATGAAAAAGTTGATTCATAAAATATTCGTAGCAGTTATACTGATTTCAATCTGTTCGTGGATGGGAGGCTGTGTGAAAGATTCATATCCGGAGCCGGATAACAAATCAGAAGATGCCCTGATTTATCTTCGGCTGACTACTCCCGGGGGCTTTTCCAACTCTGCAAGCCGTGCGTTGACTTTCGAACAGGAGAACACAATTAATGATATTTATGTGCTGGTGTTCAACAGCGCCAATTCACTGATTGCCATCAAACAGGGGGAGCAAGTATCCAGTACGCCTGGGAGCGGAAATCCTGCATACAGTGGTGAAGGCTCATTCACTTTAACGCTTTCGGCAAGCAGAAGCGGTAGTGATACCTATAAGCTGGTGGTATTAGCCAATGCGGCGACTCTGATAGCAAACACCATCGGTACCGATGAAACCACTTCTACCTATGTAGGAAAGAGCTATTCGGAAATAGTCACCGCCATTTATGGCGCCATCAGCGGTAAGATGTACAACGGAGCGACAGATAATGCAATCCCCATGTGGGGAGAGAGCAATGCGATGGTTGTTCAATTGGGCATCAATAATGAAACTTTGCAGTTGACCCGTGCCGTAGCGCGCATCGATATCGGGGTAGGTGTTGGTACAAGAGATGACAACACACATATATGGTCGTGGAGCGGTAAGAATATCTCCAATGAAGAAATTCCTTTCCGGCTTGGACATGTCTATGTGATGCGCCCCAACAACCAATATACTGTCATACCCAATCCGGGAGTAATGGAGGATGACATCCCCAGCATACCTGCCGGAACAGCCGCTTTCTCAATTGAGGATTCCGAGAGTCTCTTTGCCTATAGCGCTACTGCAAGTGCTACCGGCGGATTCATTTCTCAGGAAATATATGTTCCCGAATCGGACATATTTATGGGAACTGCCGGTACGGTTGGAGACGCTAACCATACCAACCGCATGGCTATCGTGGTAGGCGGTTATTATAACGGAAGCGCCACCGAAACGTTCTACAGGCTCGACTTCGCCGTAAATAATGTGTTAATCAATGTAGTTCGCAATCACCTTTATCAATTCTCCATCTCGAAGGTAACGGGTGCCGGATTCTCCGATGTAGAAACTGCATACGAATCACAGTCGATGAACATGACCGTCAGAATTTACGATTGGGATGCAATCGACATGATGGAACTTTTTCTCGACGGTTCCGAATACGTCATGCTCGGACAGAGTAAGAATGTTCCCAACGACAATCGTGTGATGACGCTTCCCCGTTCTGCCGGTTCAAAAGATTCCATTGAAATGCGTACCAATATTCCTCTTGATAAATTTGTACTGGCGCTCAACAATGGTGGAGCCTTCCCTGATGCGGCTGATCCGACCATCATACAGAACAATCGCTTCAAGGTGGAACTTAAAAGCGAGGCCGGAACCAATTACTTCGTTATCACCGCGCTGCAATCCTATGATGCGGCTGCTGCCGACAATCCGTCGGTTCTCACTATTACTGCGGAAAGAATCACCTTTGTCATCACCATCCGGCAGATAGACTACGACCTGGGCGATTGGAAAGATGGGGGTAATATAGATAAGGTATTAGGTGCAAACAAGAATTTATAGCATGCACAGCAACGAAACAGTAAAACGAAAATAAAATGAAAAGGTGGTCATACATATTGACAGGTATTTTAGTCATGTTGTTCGGTTCATGTATCGAGGACATTGGAGAAGGCGAAGATATCTTCCGCGGCAGTTTACATGTGGATCTGGATGTAAAGGGACTTACCGCCACAACTGCCACACGCGCCGTTATACCTGCTGAAGAAGGTGAGGACGAGATAGGTTCGCTCTATTTGCTCTTTTTCGATTCGGATGCTACCCAGAACGGGCGGTTCATTGATTATGTGAAGGTAAATGACGTAACCGGAATGTCGGTGGATTTTAGCCTTGCGGGAACTGAACTCACGGCGAATGCTCCCTACAACATCCTTGCCGTAGCTAATATATTC
The DNA here is from genome assembly GCF_002293435.1 of Bacteroides sp. UBA939. Taxonomy (GTDB): domain Bacteria; phylum Bacteroidota; class Bacteroidia; order Bacteroidales; family Bacteroidaceae; genus Bacteroides. Next base: position 35,108 of record NZ_DBDF01000001.1, read on the forward strand.
GACAATGTCTATGTTTCCGACAATAGTAATACAGTTCAAATAGATAGTTGGCTACGCAGATGGACCGGCAAGAGGCAAAGACAAGTGATGCTGGAAGCCACCGCCTTAGTAGAAGGAACTACCGATGAGATAAACGCCATATCACCCAACCGGTTGCTCATGAGCGCCTCCATATCGAAACTCGAAGGCGAGAGTAATATTAGTTTGGTACTTACGCGCAACGTGGCGCGTCTCGACGTGTATAATACCCAGAAAGATAGTTACGACCTTGTTTCAGCTTCGATCTGGAATGCTTATCCCACAGCTTCAATCTGGGACGGCGTAGTGGCGGATTATTCCAAGGAGATTGCACGTCTGGGGCGTTTCTACGGTGTAGACAATCGTGCCAACTCAATCAGCGATAACGGAGAGGCGATGCTGGATGACATCGTGGGCGGTCTTTACGTTTTTCCAAATCAGGTGACCAATCCGGAACAGAATGATAAGTTAACCACTTGCCTCATCGTAGGGCTTATGGATCACATTGATGGTACGACAAGCTACTACCGCGTCAATATTCATCCGGACGACAGCCCGCAAATGCTTGTCCGCAACACTGTTTACCGCCTGACTATCACAGGGGTTATCAGTAAAGGATACGATACCGAAGAAATGGCCTATAACGGGCGTGGCGATAACCTGCTCTATCAGGTCAATTTATGGAATATGGATGATAACGGTCTGATTGTACAGGACGAGAACAGCATCCTTTCACTTCCCACCAAGACAATCAATATCGGCCGGACTGGCGGTGAATTCGATTACTCGGTCTTTATCAACAGCAAGCTACCTAACCCGATGCCGTTATCTATCTCAAGTCAGATATATGAACCTGATGATAGTGGTATCGTTACATCAATCAATGGAAATATTATTCACGTAAAGGCTACTCCGATCGCTCCGGATCAGGTTGAACGTCGGGGTATCGTGATGCTTTCGTATGCAGGATTACATGCAGCCATAAACATCGTCCAAAGCAGTGATGCCGAAGCGTATCTGAAGGTGACGCTGCCCGATGGCGGTATTCCTACTTTCCCGGCAGTTGCCAATATCTCGTCGGGGCTGATTACGGTGAATGCTTCCGGTACGTGGAGCGCAGAGGTTTATATGGATGGCTTCTCTTTTGCCGAAGGAAAACTCGTAAGCAAGATACATAGCACGGACGTTGCCTATGTAAATGACAATAAATTCCGTATCTATACGAATACTACCAACTCCGGAGAAGGCATACGGCAGGGATTCGCCGTGGTTACGCTCGATAGCGACCCCGAAAACTACTCTTCGGTAGTACAGGTGGCTCAGAAACCGGCAAGTGTCATCAAGATGTCTCCGGAACAGGCTGTGGTAAACTTCAACATAGATGGCAGTCTTTTTGTTCCGCTACCGCCGGCTACCAATGTCAACACATTCAATGTACGGCCCAACTTGGTAACCGGTGAAGATGGTCAGACTGAATATGTTCCGGACTGGGAGGTAACAATTGTTCAGGGTAGTGTATATGATGACAAGGCGATGTTCAAAGTTACGCAACAGTATGATGCCAACGTTCTGGATAATAATATCCTGACGGTGAATACCGTAGGCCCGAACTACACCGGACACAGGGCGACTGTAAAGGTACGCATTTCACTAAAGGACGATCCGAGTACTTTTACTGAGATTACGCTCCAACAACGTTCGTTCCAATGGAATGTTCCTGCGAGCCAAACTGTCTTGGGCAAGGGAGGTGTTACTCCCGAATTGAAGATCGACATACCGGCAGAAGTTACCGGACTGCATTATACGGTTGCAATCGAGTCGTTTGAGCCGATGAGCATCTACGGCGATGGTGCCAACCAGCAATTTGCTTACCTGATTGACGGCGACGATCCCGATGCTACTCCTTATTCCGGTCTGAGTCCTAACGATATTTCTATAGGCTTCAAAGTAGGTTTCCCCACTTTACCCATGGCGTTGATAGATGCAGAACCGAAAGTGACGATAGCCGTTACACTGATAGAGATGGGTGAGACGAAAACGTTCACCGTATCGCAAAGCAAGTTCGTTCCCCGAGCTGTGAACGCTTTGGATGTGGGTGTTAATGCGCATGGAAACCTCGCAACCGGAGGAAATAACCCCAACTTCAGGCCTACCGCCTGGGATGGAACCTACCAGGAGAACCTTGCACAGTTCCTGATGAATAATAACTATTTCAGTCCGACCGGAACAGTGAAGACAAACGGTGATCCGGCTATTGCTAAATGGGAAACCGAAGCGGGATTTACAACGGTATGGCAGGTTGTTAAAAACAATCTTACTTTTGTTAATTACACGCGGCCGGGGGTGAATGCATTTGCTAATAATACTATTTGGGATTGGCTTCACTCCGATTCGGGATTTACACTGATCAATTCCGAATCAGTCTTAGACCAGGGAGTACTGGATTATTCTTCTGACTGCATTCCCGGTCAGTTGGGACTTCAAGGCGGTGGCGGATACATGAGTGTGGGCAGTGTCTCTAATTGGAACGTCGACGGAGGGTTTATGATCAATCCGGATGACAGTAATCCGATTATTGACTATCTGGTACACAGCGGTCCGTTTGGCGAGGTAGAAGGTTGGCAAAATCTTCGTATCGGAAATAGCGGTGTGAACGGTTATACCGTCGTCTCCTCAATAGAACCCGCATTGGGTAAAGGTGCAGTTCCCATTGTTCAAATGGTTAGTAATGACCCTAACTGTGCCCAGGGCCAGCTTATTACCGAAATGCTGATTGACCCCAGCCTCAATTTGATGATAAAGAACGACTCCGAGTTTTTCTATGATGACCCGACCTATTTTAATGACCCGTCTGAAAGACCCCGACTCATCTTTACGCTGAATCTCATTGCCTTCATGGTGAACACCGCTCAATACGGCAGTATCTTCACGAATCAGTTCTGGGATAATCCCAATAATGTAAGAAACATGCCCCAACCTCAACCTTAATAATAAAAGGAGTGTGATATGAAATCATTAAAAGCAAATAACAAAAAACGAATCATATTCTTCTTGATGCTGATTCCCGCTTTCATACTGGGATCGTGTATATACGAGGAAGACATGGAAGGGGGACAGAACTCTGAAGACAAAAAGTTGAGTCTGTCGGTAGCAGTGAAGCAACCGGGTATTCAAACTGTAACGCGCGCCACGGTTCCTTCCGAGGTGGGCGAAGACGATATCAGCGTTCTCTATCTGCTCTTCTTTCAACCCAACGGAGGTACGTTTGTCGATTATGTGAGGGCTAACAATCTCACCCAAGATGTGAAAACGGAAATCGATATGTCGAACCATCCTTTATTGGCAGTCAACCAGGCGTATGATATCCTCGCTGTAGCCAACATTAGTGACGGCCGTTACATTACCGGCAACGTCGATGCATGGATGCATGACTGGGGCGGTCTTACCATAGACGAAGTAAAGGCGCAGGCGATAGCTTGGGTGTATGATGCCCAAGACAATTCGAATGCTATCGTATCTAACGAGTTGCTGATGACCGGCAGTATCGCCAAAGCGCAGGAACAATTCGAACTTGAACTTGAACTCACCCGGGATGTAGTGCGTTTTGATGTCTATAACAACCGGTATGAAGTATACGACCTCGTCTCGGCGGATATATGGAATGCCTATCCTTCCTGTGTAATCTGGGAGTCGGAAGGGGCAATGATTGATTTTTCCAATGACATCTCACGTCTCGATCATTTTTACGGAGTGGATAATAGCACAAACGAGACTGCTACGGACGGGGCGGATGGAAGAGGTAAAACTCTCGGTCATATCATAGGCGGTCTTTACAGCTTTGAGAACCGGGTAATCCATCCCTTGCAGAACGACCATCTGACTACTTGTCTGATTGTCGGTCTGAAAGAACGGGCTACCGGCACAATAAGCTATTACCGTGTTAATATCAATCCTGCGGAGAGTGCACAGATATTGAGTGCGAATAATGTATATCGCCTGACCATCCGTGATGTCAACACCGGTTCCGCTTCTGCGGAAGAAGCTTATGAAGCCGCTGAATGCGGTCTGGACTATGTGATCAACTACTGGGACATGAGCGACTATGGTGTGATAGTGCAAGACGGCAACAGTGTTCTTTCAATCCCTACCAAGACTATTACCATCGAAGAAAAGGGAGGCGATCTTAATTATCAGATATTTACTTTCAATAATACAGGAACAAACAGTCCGCTGACAATCAAAGCACAGAACTATACTCCCTCGAATGGCAGTATCGCTGCGACTCTGAGCGGCAATACGCTCAGGGTACATGCCACACCGTTCGGTGCGGGCGAGACGGAGCGTACAGGTACAATCGTTCTTTCGTATGCCGGATTGGAAGCTGCGGTCAATGTTATACAGAATAACGGAGAAAAAGTATATTTGGATGTTCGTCAGCCTACAGGGAAAGTCTTGGCGCCATATTCCGGTATGTCTACCGGAGATATTCTTGTGGATGCTTCCGGCCCGTGGACGGCGGAACTCTTTATGCCTGATGGTGGCTTTACGTTAGACCCGGCAGGGGTTTCTCCGGCAGTAGCAACGACTAAGATTCAGAGTAACAGTAGCCTGGTGGTTAACAAACAGTTCAAGGTATATACATGGTCGGCCAATGCCGAACCGACAAAGCGTGACTGTTTCGTGGTAATTACCCTTGACAGTGATCCTGAAGATTACGCCGCAGTGGTGCAACTTGCACAGAGTCCTGCCGGAGGTATCTCGATTGTGCCGAATGTTACTTCTGTTACCTTTAACGGTATAGGAGGGCTGGCAAATATTGCGGGAAATACAACATCTACGTTCAACGTGCGTCCTTCCATGGAAGTTGATGGCAATAACGGCGAACAGATTGCCGCGTGGGAATATGAAATCAGATCCTCGGGTGGCAGTTATGACGACACCGGTACGTTCCGGGTAACCGCTGAAAATCATACTACTGACGCAAACGAAGCTGCTATGAATACGATTACGGTCGGAGCAGTGGGGCAGAATCTTTCGGGACGTTCTTATACGGCTGTGTTGAGGCTCTATCTCTCGCTTGACCATACTACTTATGTCGATCTTCAGTTGGTACAGCAACCACTTACTGTCAGTCTGTCGCCGGGTACTCTTCCCACAGTGGGGAATGATGGAGGTCAGACGGGAGTAATTACGGTAGTGTCCGATGCTTCACTGAGATGGAAGGCATCAGTTGTTACCAACAGTGGTACTTCCTCCGACGGGCGTTCGCTGGTACATCACGCTGCAACGCTTGTGAATGAGGATGGTAGTCCGATTGACGAAAATCTGGATTATCCGATGAATACACGGATGCGCGTGAGATTCCCGAAGGTGTATTATCCGAATCGCGATATTCCTGTCTCGGCAACCATAACTGTTACCGTGGAAGGTCTGACAAGTACGCTTACCGTCCATCAGACTACACTTACCGCAAGGAGTATGGTGGGTTACGGTATGACCGGTTCACCCGATTACGGTGGACTTGGCAATACGTACAACCAGGGTTGGGACGGAACTTCCGGCACTTACGGATTGGCACAGATACCGGATTATTCCCGATTGGGAATCGGCAATATGAATGTGGCTTCCATTCCGGACAACGTGAATTATCTGCATGCGACGGTTCATATAGGGGGAACTGCAGGTACTAATTACGACTGGTCGGTAATCAACAGTTTCATTGATAGCCGTGATGCCTGGACGGTAATTTCATCCCAGGACGATTATGGCTTGCCTCCGGTGAATAATTCCAACTCGCCAACCAAACGTAACGAGGCGGGGTATCAGGATATGAAGTACAGCGTAAGTAGCAGATGGTCGCAGGTGTACGAGACAGACAGCAAGTTGTACCACTTTGTGATGGATAGAGGTCACACGCCGCTTGCTCCGAGTGATATCAACAGTGACGGTTTCTACAATGATGGTGTCTCCAATACCATCCCCGGACCGTGGCCGTCAACAGCAGTTGTGTTAATGACCAAGATTAATGATACTAATGAGGCATCGCTCATCGTGGATGTTAAGAATAAGTTCTTGTGGATAGGTGATTCGCAGATATTCTGGTACAATGCGTATCTGAGCAATAACCGCGGCACGTTCCTCGATAACCTGATGTACTTTATCGGCAACGCCGCCAAGTATGGTAGTAACTTCACCGACTTGTTGCTCGAAGACGACCAGGAGGGTGCTCAGCCTGCTCCGTGGGATACTTACTGGGGCAACAATGCGGGAGTACCGAGTAAATAATAACCAATGCCGCTGTTTTTATTTCTTTTTCATACAGCGGCTAAGATAAATCATGGCGAATGCCAATTCTTTCCATCGTGGTGGAAAGAATTGGCATTCATCTTTATTTATGTCGGCTTGAATAGCGTTTCTATTCTATACTTTATTCGTTTATTCATTCACAAATTTTTCGATATAGTCAGTAATGCAGGTCATGGCTAAGCGATTAATTTGTCTCTTTCTTCCGGTAAATAGCGTTGCGACCAAAGAATGGGCACTGCACCTTTGCTTCTAAGCGCTTCCATATATTCTGGTTTCAAATCTTTATCTACATCGTTTATGATTGCAATTCCGTCTAACTGTTTTCCGGATATTCTTTCTCTGGATTCTTTTATATCCTCCCAACCGAACAAAAAATGGGGCACATTCATTTTGTTGAGAGAATTGAACGATTTTACGACCAATTCCTTTTGCCTTCCTGCTATTTGAAAGTCAAATGTAAACTCTATGCCAGTAATGCCTTTTGCAATAAATTCAGGAGTATATATCATCTGCTGTTCGTCAAAAAAAGATCTAACATCTCAGTTATTCATATCAACATAGAATTAATGTTTATCTTTCCCTTTTAATACTCATTATTCCATTCGGGTAGTCGACCGTATATTTCGAAATAGCGTTGCAACAGTATTCCTTCCACATAAGAAGGTATATCTTGATTTTCCTCGTCAAAGGTAACATACCAATATATGTCAAGGGCGTCACTTCCTTCTTCCGCTATTTTTTGCTCAAAGAAATTTTGACGAGAAATCCCGTCTTGCTTATTATTCAATCGTTTATTTAATAGTTGGTCTTTAAACTTTCCATTGGAGAGCATCGTCCCCGACTTGCCAATATACACTAAGTCTATTCCTCTTCTGGACAAACGGTATATACAGTAAACACCGGGTAAGTTTGGAACGCCTCTCGACACTTCTTTCAAATTACTTCCTTTCCAATGCAGCATATTTACAAAATTGACTAACAGCGTTCTAACGCTCTAAACGGTACAAACCTCATTTTTACAACTTCACAGAATTTGGGGACAAATGCAAGTTGCTGTTTATGAACACTTTCGATATACGTAAGCGATCGACCAACTCCGTA
>NZ_DBDF01000144.1:0-12427 GCF_002293435.1 Bacteroides sp. UBA939
TCGATATCTCTCTATCAGTCTGATACTTAACTGCTTTTCACTCGCGTATTTCTAACCAACCTTGCCTTCGGGCGGAAATAACGCATTCTCAGGCGATTAAAAATACAAAGTGACAAACTGACAACCCCTTAACTCCTGCAGTATGAATAATGTAGGATACGAGGCTAACCTGTATTATTCATAGTGTAAGTACTTCGTTTATGACGAGACACTTATGTATAATGCAGGCTAAATAATATCGAAAGTATCGAAGATGCGGAATAGTTCCTCTTTTGTTTCGGCACGCAGCATGGCGATACGCGTTTCACGGAAGTTGGGTATTCCTTTAAACAAAGGACTTGCGGCGAGGTGGCGGCGTACATGCAGGATGCCGCGGCGTTCGTCCAGGAGGTTGACGCTGTCTTCTACTTCCTGCCGCAGTACGTTCAGTCTCCACTCGGCGCTCAGCGGGGGAAGCTCTTCTCCGGTATCCAGGTAGTGCCTCACTTCCTTGAATATCCACGGTCGGCCGAAACTGGCGCGTCCTATCATAATGGCGTCCACGCCGTAAAGGTCGAAACACTCTTTGGCTCTTTGAGGGGTGGTGATGTCTCCATTTCCTATAATGGGGATGTGCATCCGTGGGTTTTTCTTTACTTCGCCGATAAGAGTCCAGTCTGCTTCACCGGTGTACATCTGCGCACGGGTGCGACCGTGGATGGTGAGGGCGGCAATGCCGCAATCCTGCAACTGTTCGGCAAGTTCTACTATGATTTTGTGGCTGGCATCCCAACCCAGGCGGGTTTTCACGGTGACGGGTATCTTAACGGCATCTACTACGGCACGGGTAATTTCCAGCATCTTGGGTATGTTTTGCAGCATACCTGCTCCCGCACCTTTGCCTGCTACGCGCTTCACGGGGCATCCGAAGTTTATATCAAGAATGTCCGGGCACGCTTTTTCTACGATACGTGCGGCTTCCACCATCGTTTCCGTATCTTTTCCATATATCTGTATGGCTACCGGACGCTCTTCATCGCTGATGCTCAGCTTCTGCTCGGTCTTGCTGACGGAACGTATCAGGGCATCGCTCGATACGAACTCCGTGTACACCATATCGGCGCCGAACTTCTTACACATCAGTCGGAATGCGGGGTCGGTAACGTCTTCCATCGGGGCTAAGAGGATGGGGCGTTCGCCCAGGTCTATGTGTCCTATCTTCATGAACTAAATGAACTTAAATACTATTTCGCTGTAAAATTCAGGGGAGATTCTTGTAATACTGATGAAACCATTCATAGTCCATCAACAGATTCCAATAGAATTCACTTTCTGCGTATTTCTTATAATTAACGGATACTTCACTCCACCGCTTCACTGCAAAGGTTTTTATAATTGCTACTTGTCTACATCTCTCATCCGCGCTTTGTACGAAAGATGAAAGAAGTTCTTGTCGCTGAATCAAATGCCATAAATGCCTGATTTCAATCAATCGGTCATGATTAAGTTGCAATTGCTTAATGGTATCTTTATATTCAGAGTTGTTATTAATAGCATACATGCGTCCATTTACCAGATAGCCAACCAACGACATGCACTCTTGCATAAGCATTAAAGGCACAATACGGGTATTGCCCCTTTTACCGTTGCAAAAGCAACAACTGTCATTGTTTTCGACGGCTATTCCTGTGCAAGAAGCTACCAGATTGGCATGGGCTACTACATGAGGTTGTTTCATCAAGTCTGTTTTTGAGGGCAACGGTTTATGGGTTTTAAAAACATCCACATGCTCTACTCGATTAGCCAGTACGGGTGCATATTTGGTGTATGGAGTTATGTCACTATCGCATTGCTGGGGTATAACGTGCTCGATAGTAATGTTTTTGCCTCTTATTAGCCTCATGCAGTAACAGCAATAGTCATCTTGTTCCTTGCGCATTATCTCGACTATTTTGTCCGAACCATCAACAGAGTCTCTCCTGTATTTAGGCTTTCTGAAGTCTTCGTAAGTCAGTCCGATGTATTCATTGTCAATCGCATTCCATGCCTCTTGTAAGAAAGGGTAAACAATGTCCAAAGCTTCCTCTGAATATGTCTCTTTATTTATGTACTTCATACTTCAAGCTCTTAGCTATTGCTTTCAATCTCTTTTTCGATTTCTTTTTCGATACGGGCAATATCAGCTTCGTTATTCCCCATTAAGGCTTGTATTTCCTCGAAAACGGCTTTTGCTTCTTCTTCGTACCCTTGTACTTTCAGAACTATGTAATCATCAATCAGCTCTTTAAGCTCACCATTGCGAGCAGGTGTTTGCATGACATCAGAAATAGTTGTATTATAATCAACGCCAAACATGTTAGGTAATTCCACAGGAAATGCTTTATTCTCATTCATTCTCAGAACGATGCTTCCCGACCGTCCGTTATTTGCATTCAGATTGGTTATTACTAATGCTGAATGAGAAGAAACAATAAATTGTATTTGCGGAAATGTACGGTTTAAACGTTGCAACACGCTTTGTTCTAGCGTAGGGTGCAAATGAAGATCAATTTCATCTATGACAACAATACCTGTCGGTTCCACTTCTCCATTGAGTATATATGCTCGATAAGCGGTATCAAAAACAATAGAAAACAAGCGTTTATATCCAGCGGGTAAGTTTTCGAAAGGTATCAAATCGCCGTTCTTCCGCTTTATCACCAATACGGGTTCTTGTCCTCGATAATCTCCCTGCAAACCTTCTACTTCAAAACCTGCGGATCCCTCGCTCTCGTCTTCTTTAGAAAATTCAATCAACCTATTATTAATGAAAGACATTTCTCTTTGCAATGGTTCAAGGAAAAGGTCAATACTTTTATAGTTAGATTCATCTACGGCATTCCCTTTGGCGGATTCCGCTTCCAGCTTGTTCCTCATTGCAAGCAAAGGAATTGAATTTACCCAGCAATCTAAAAAACGGATTTGCCAGATAGCGGTGCAAGAAGCTTCTTCGCCCCATTGATAATAACCAAAATTGCGCGGTATCGCCTTGAAAGAAGAGAGTATTCCTTTAGCAAAACTTCCTATTCGGGTATTTATGTGTGGATATGAATCGGAATAATAAGCAAATACAGGTAAAACATCATTCTGCTTGTATTGCTCAATAAAGCGTACATAAGCATCTTTATATTTGGAGGGAAACAGCGAATTTGAAACGGAACGTTTATAAAGTTCCCATTCTATATTTTCGTTATTCGCCAAAATAGCCTGAGCCTTTATGCTCATATAGTCGGCATAACTCCGAGTAGTATTGTTGTAGTATATTTCATTTGTAGCAATGTTGGCCACCTTTAAGCTTGGATTTCCTTCAACAATCAGTTCAGTATCCATACTGCTATCCCTGGTGAAGATAAAACTCAAAGCATTGTGTATGGCATGTATCAAAGAAGATTTCCCCGCTCCGTTCTTCCCTATCAGAACAGTGATGTGTGAAGCGAACTCTATTTCAAATTCTTCAAAACAGCGGAAATTGTTTATCGTCAGTTTCCTTAATTTCATGGCTAACTATATTTATTGAACACAAAATTACAATAAAAAATCCATTTGAGACACAAAAAAGCCTACCTTTGTATCATTCATTTATTTAACTAATTTAGAATTATGAGAAAAGGTTTGGTTTTAGTGGCAATGTGTGTAGGTATGCTGTTTGTTGCCGCACCTTCGGTATCGGCACAGGAGGTGGATAATGAGTATAAAACGGTTCTGGAAAAAATGCTGGAAGTATCCGGTTCTATAGCATCGGCACAGGCTATGGTACCGCAGATGATTGCTATGTTGAAACAACAGTCACCCTCGGTTTCCACTTCTTTCTGGGATGAATTTCAGAAAAAGTGGGAAGCAAAGTTCGGCAGCCGGTTAGCGGAACTCTATACTCCTATCTATCAGAAGTATTTGACACTGGATGATTTGAAGGGGGTTATAGCCTTCTATGAATCTCCCGTTGGCAAGAAACTGAGTACATCTACCCCTGCCATGATGGCGGAAAGTATGCAGTTGGGACAACAGTTGGGAATGGAAATCGCTACCGAACTGCAACAGGAGTTGGAAGCGCGGGGAAATAAGTGATTAAGTAAACAATGAACTTAAACGATTTCGAAATCATGGCGCCCGTCGGTTCGCGCGAATCGCTTGCAGCAGCTATCCAGGCGGGTGCCGACTCTATCTATTTCGGTATTGAGAACCTGAACATGCGCGCCCGTTCGGCGAATACTTTCACCATTGATGACCTGAAAGAAATAGCGCAAACGTGTGACAGGCACGGAATGAAGAGTTATCTTACCGTTAATACTATTATTTACGATCAAGACCTGGCATTGATGCGCGTCATTGTGGATGCGGCAAAGGCGGCGGGAATTTCGGCTGTGATTGCTGCGGATGTGGCAGTGATGAGTTATGCACGGCAAATCGGTCAGGAAGTACATCTTTCTACGCAACTGAATATTTCAAATGTAGAAGCACTGCGTTTCTATGCACAATTTGCGGACGTGGTGGTGCTGGCGCGCGAGTTGAATCTGGAACAGGTGGCTGAGATTCACCGGCATATCCGTGAAGAGAATATTTGCGGGCCTGGCGGTAAGCCTATCCGTATCGAAATGTTCTGCCACGGTGCACTCTGTATGGCAGTGTCCGGAAAATGTTATCTTTCTCTCCACGAAATGAATCATTCAGCCAATCGGGGTGCCTGTATGCAGGTATGTCGCCGTTCATACACCGTGCGTGATAAGGAAACTGACGTGGAACTGGAAGTAGACAACCAGTATATCATGTCCCCGAAAGACTTGAAGACCATTCATTTCCTGAACAAGATGCTGGATGCCGGCGTGCGGGTATTCAAGATAGAGGGACGCGCCCGTGGACCGGAGTATGTGCGTACGGTAGTGGAATGTTATAAAGAAGCCATTCGTTCTTACTTGGACGGAACATTTACCGATGAAAAGATTGCTGCGTGGGATGAACGCCTCAAGACCGTATTCAACCGTGGCTTCTGGGATGGATATTACTTGGGACAACGTCTTGGCGAATGGACAACGAATTATGGTTCTGCGGCTACGGAACGGAAAATCTATGCAGGCAAGGGTATCAAATACTTCTCGAATATTGGCGTTGCGGAGTTTCTGGTAGAAGCTGCCGAACTGAGTGTAGGAGATAAATTGCTGATTACAGGGCCAACTACCGGTGCGGTATTCATGACGCTTGAAGAGGCGCGTGTGAACCTGAAGCCTGTGCAAACAGTGAAGAAAGGACAGCACTTCTCCATGAAAACAGATAAAATACGTCCCAGTGACAAGCTTTACAAGCTGGTTTCTACGGAAGAATTGAAGAAGTTTAAAGGGATTGATATTGAGAATGAAAGAGGATAAATTGAAATGGTAAAACTTGCAAACCAAGCATAATGATGAACTATATTTTTGAGCTCCCAATGAAGGTGCGCGATTATGAGTGCGACCTGCAAGGTATCGTAAACAATGCAAACTATCAGCATTACCTGGAGCATACACGACATGAGTTTTTGTCGTCGACAGGTGTCAGCTTCGCTAAATTGCACGAGCAAGGGGTAGACCCGGTGGTTGCACGAATCAATATGGCATTCAAGACTCCTTTGAGGAGTGGCGATGAGTTTGTTTCCAAGCTGTATATGAAGAAAGAAGGTATTAAATATGTATTCTATCAGGATATTTTCCGGAAGAGTGATGATAAGGTAGTTGTTAAAGCGGTAGTTGAAACAGTCTGCTTAGTCAACGGAAGTTTGGGCGACAGCGAACTGTTTGACCGGATCTTTGCGCCCTACCTCACCATTAATCATTAATCACTTACCCCTGATCATTAATCACTCACCCCTAACGACTAACTATCGTGAACAACGATGAACGTATTTGCAGTATAGCCCTCACACTATGTCCCGGCATTGGACACATCGGGGCTAAGCGATTAATTGAAGGCATGGGTAGTGCCACTGAAGTTTTTCGCCGGCGCCGGGAACTACCCGAACTCCTTTCCGGTGTAGGACCCGCTGTGGTTGCAGCTCTTGATAACCCTGCCGCTTTTCTGCGTGCCGAACGCGAAATGGAATTCGTGGAAAAGAACAGGTTAACCTGTCTTACGCTGAAAGACGAGACTTACCCTTCCCGTCTCCGCGAGTGCGAAGATGCTCCGGTAGTCCTGTTTTTTAAAGGTAATGTCGATTTCAACCGTCTTCATGTAATTGATATGGTAGGTACACGCCGTGCCACGGAATACGGTAAACAATTCTGTACCGATTTTCTGCGCGACTTGTCCGCCCTCTGTCCCGATGTATTGGTTGTGAGTGGTTTAGCTTATGGCATTGATATCCATGCTCATCGTGCAGCTTTAGCCAACAGTCTCACCACTGTAGCCGTGCTTGCTCACGGACTGGATCGTATCTATCCCTTTGTTCATCGCAAAACAGCCATTGACATGCTGCCGAATGGCGGACTGCTTACTGAATTTCTTACTGAAACCAACCCCGACCGTCACAACTTTGTCAGTCGTAACCGCATTGTGGCAGGTATGAGTGATGCGACAATCGTTGTGGAATCTGCCGACAAGGGTGGCTCTCTTATTACGGCAGATTTGGCAGTGGGTTATCACCGTGATTGCTTTGCCGTTCCCGGTCGTGTTACTGATGCTTCGTCCGCGGGTTGTAACCAACTGATACGCGATAATAAAGCCGCCCTTATCCAGTCTGCCGAAGACTTAGTCCGGGCAATGGGCTGGGATGCCGGAAAGCAACCGGCTAAGATGGAGAATGTTCAGCGTTCTCTCTTTCCTGAACTGTCGGAAGAAGAGGAGAGTGTTGTCCGCGTTCTTACCCGTCAGGGTGACTTGCATGTCAACATGTTGGTAGTGGAGGCCGACATTCCGGTAAACCGTATGACGGCGTTATTGTTCGAACTGGAGATGAAAGGTGTGGTGCGGGCAATGGTAGGGGGAGTATATCATCTGTTGATGTAGAAGAGGAAACAAAAATCCCCTGCCGGACATACCGGCAGGGGAACTGATATTAATCAAATAAGTATGCCGCTGAAGTTAGTCTTTAATCTTCGCAAGAATAAAGTCACGGTTCAGACGGGCAATGTTGCTGATAGAAACATTCTTCGGACATTCGGCCTCGCAAGCGCGGGTGTTGGTACAGTTACCGAATCCCAGTTCGTCCATCTTGCTCAACATGGCCTTGGCGCGGCGCAATGCTTCGGGCTTACCTTGAGGCAGCAGGTTCAGTTGGCTTACCTTGGCTGAAACGAACAACATGGCAGAACCATTCTTACATGCAGCCGCACAAGCACCGCAACCGATGCAGGAAGCGGCATCCATAGCCTCGTCGGCAACAGGTTTCGGAATCAGGATAGCGTTGGCATCCTGGGGAGAACCTGTACGTATGCTGACGTAACCACCGGCTTGCATAATCTTGTCATAAGCCGTACGGTCGACCATCAAGTCTTTAATTACCGGGAAACCGGCCGAGCGCCAGGGTTCAACCGTAATGGTATCGCCATCGTTGAAGCGGCGTATGTACATCTGGCAGGTAGTGGCGCCTGTTGCCGGGCCGTGCGGGTGTCCGTTGATGTAGAGCGAACACATNNCAGATACCTTCGCGGCAGTCATGGTCGAATACCACCGGTTCTTTACCTTCGGAAATCAGTTGCTCATTCAAGATATCCAGCATCTCGAGGAATGAAGTATCACCGGAGATATCTTTCATTTGGTATGTTTCAAAAGCGCCTTTTGCCTTTGGACTTTTCTGGCGCCATACTTTCAGTGTGAAACTTATATTTTTATCCATTTTCTTTAATTCTTTAAAAGTTCAACTTCCCGATTAGCTCTTATAGTTACGAGTCTGTACCTTGATTGCTTCGTAAACCAGCGGTTCTTTCAGCAGCACAGGAGCTTTCTCGTCGGTGCCTTGATATTCCCAGCAAGCAACGTAGAAGTAGTTTTCATCATCACGTTTTGCTTCGCCTTCCTCAGTCTGGTATTCTTCGCGGAAGTGTCCGCCGCAACTTTCATTACGGTTCAGTGCATCATAAGCCACGAGTTCACCCATGATAATGAAGTCGTACAGACGGATGGCTTTATCCAGCTCTACATTCATACCTTCTTTATCTCCCGGAATGAACAACTCCGTTTCAAATTCCTTGCGGATATCTTTCAGCTTGGCAATACCGGTCTTCAAACCTTCTGCGGTACGTCCCATACCTACATATTCCCACATCACATGACCCAGTTCTTTATGGATGGAGTCTACAGACTTCTTACCTTTTATGTTCATCATCCAGTTAATCTTATCCTGAATGGCTTTTTCTGCTTCTGCGAACTCAGGCAGATCAATAGAAAAGCGAGGTACTGTAATCTGGTCTGCCAGATAGTTCTGGATAGTATAAGGCAGTACAAAGTAACCGTCAGCCAAACCTTGCATCAATGCGGAAGCGCCGAGGCGGTTGGCTCCGTGGTCGGAGAAGTTACACTCACCGATTGCGAACAAACCTTGTACGGAAGTCATCAATTCATAATCCACCCAGATACCGCCCATTGTATAGTGAATAGCCGGATAAATCATCATCGGATTATAATATTTCACACCGTCAATTTCTTTTGCCAGTTCGCCCGGGTTAACGTCGGTGATTTCCTCATACATATCGAAGAGATTGCCATAACGTTGAAGAACAATGTCAACACCTAAACGGTTGATAGCCTCAGAGAAATCGAGGAATACTGCCAAGCCTGTATTGTTCACACCGAAACCTGCATCACAGCGTTCCTTAGCGGCACGACTGGCAACATCGCGCGGAACTAAGTTGCCGAATGCCGGATAGCGGCGTTCCAGATAATAGTCGCGGTCTTCTTCGGGAATATCGCTTCCCCTGATTTCACCCTTCTGGAGTTTCACGGCATCTTCCGGTTTCTTTGGAACCCAGATACGACCATCGTTACGCAGAGACTCTGACATCAAAGTCAGCTTGGACTGCTTGTCACCATGGACAGGAATACAGGTGGGGTGAATTTGTACATAAGCGGGGTTAGCAAACCAAGCGCCCTTGCGGTAGCAAGCTACGGCAGCCGTACAGTTACAGGTCATTGCATTGGTAGAAAGGAAATAAGCGTTGCCATAACCGCCGGTAGCGATAACTACGGCATGGGCGGCAAAGCGTTCCAGTTCACCGGTAACAAGGTTCTTGGCAATGATACCGCGTGCACGTCCGTCAATGAGAACAACATCTTGCATCTCATAGCGAGTGTACAGCTTTACAGTACCTACATTAACCTGACGACTCAATGCGGAGTAAGCGCCCAACAGCAATTGCTGGCCGGTTTGCCCCTTAGCATAAAATGTACGTGATACCTGTGCACCACCGAAAGAACGGTTATCCAGCAGGCCACCGTATTCGCGGGCAAAAGGAACACCTTGCGCCACACATTGGTCGATGATGCTGTTAGACACTTCCGCCAAACGGTAAACGTTGGCTTCGCGTGCGCGATAGTCGCCACCCTTTACCGTATCATAAAACAAACGGTAAACAGAGTCGCCATCGTTCTGGTAATTCTTAGCGGCATTGATACCACCTTGCGCGGCAATAGAGTGCGCACGGCGCGGAGAGTCCTGGATGCAGAAGTTAAACACTCTGAAACCCATCTCACCAAGTGAAGCGGCGGCAGACGCACCTGCCAGTCCCGTACCTACTACGATGATATCCAAGCGGCGCTTGTTGGCTGGGTTTACCAATTTCTGGTGAGCCTTATAGTTAGTCCATTTCTCAGCTACCAGTCCTTCCGGAATTTTTGAATCTATCTTAGTCATAATGCTATTTACATTTTAATCGTTTACAATTTACAATTTAGCAAGCAGCGCCGCACATCAATGATTTCGCATAGAACACGATAACCACCAAGGCAAAGCCTATAACAACGATCGTGGAGAAGATATTGGAAATACATTTCCAACGGTCAATCCATACTTTGTTGTTCCATCCCAGAGATTGCATTGAACTCCAGAAGCCGTGAGTCAGGTGGAACCACAACGCAGCGAGCCAAATGAGGTAAAGCACTACGAACACCGGATTGCTGAACGTGTTCTGAATGTGATAAACGCCATCGGCAGCATAAGCCTGAGTCAGCACATCCACATGCATGCCCATTTTGTGCATCACTTCGGGTAACATCATTTTAGACCAGAAATTTACCAGATGCAGTCCCAAACCTACAATGACGATAATACCCAGTACAAGCATGTTCTGAGAAGCCCATTCCACGTTTTTAGGTTTGTCCACAACTGCATAGCGCTCGTTACCGCGCGCTTTGCGGTTTTGCATCGTCAGCCAGAAAGCATAAATGATGTGAATAACGAAAAGAACGCCCAAACCTGCCGTAGCCACCAGCGCATACCAGTTTGCTCCCAAGAACTCACAAACCATGTTGTATCCCTCTGCCGAGATTAATGCAACAAGGTTCATCGCCATGTGAAATGTTAGAAACAGGACAAGGGCGATACCGGTAACGCTCATCACCACTTTCCTTCCTACAGATGAATTACTTAACCACATAAATGATTGAATTTAAATTATTTAATAGTTAGAAAATTTGCTCTTTATTGGAGTATTCTCCTAATATCCCGCAAAAATAGGAGAAATACATTGATTAAACAAGGAATTAAAGAAATAATTCCGTAATTAAGGGAATGGATAGAAATTGACAAGTTGATAGGAACAAGATGGCGGAAGATGAAGAATTCTACTATTCATCCTGTTCTCTTGCCGAATCGTCTCCTTTTTCTTTAATTATAGTGATTTTCTCTCCGCTTGCCGCACGTTTCCGTAATGAACGGGGAGTATCTCCAAAGGAGTCTTTACAGAAATGGGCAAAGTGGGAGAGGGAGTCGAAACCATAGCGTGCACTAATCACGGATATGCGTTGCCCGGTATGTTGGAGGTCGTTCAAAATGCCTTCACGTTTCTTGTCCAGTATCCACTCATATACAGGTACATTATACATATTCTTAAACAGTCGGCGGAATGTGGTAATCGTGTATCCGCCTAAATGGGCAAATTCTTCCACATTTTTCACCTTGTCGTAATTCTGCATAATAAAGTAATGGAAACTTTCCGTATATGTACTAATCGGATAGAAGAAAGCGCTTATCTGGCGCAACGGATAATATAAGGTAAGTATATAGACTAATTCCCGGTATTTGAGTTCCAAGTATTTCTCACAAGGAAAAGGATGTTCATTGAAATAGTCGACAATGTCGTATAATATGCGTTGTAATTTTGCATTGGCAACTAATGGCGTATATGTTAACGGGGCTTCCGAGTGTTCCAGGATTTCTTTATAACGGTCCTCGCAGATTAAAGGAAGTTCAGTAAACCGATATACTATATATTCAACATCTGTAAGTGCTAATAATTCTACTTTTGATCCTATGGCTTGCAGGACACAGTGTTTGCTGCGAAGTGTAGTTCCCGGATACTCGTTACTATTGATCAACATCTCACCTTTTAACATAAAAATTATATAGTTCTGAACACATTTCTCCGCTGAGAAATGCTGTCCCTGAGGATATTGGCGATAAACTAATGACCCTTCTGAAATTTTAGGGCATAGGCTACAGTCTACTTGCGCTGTACAAAGAATGCTTTTTGTCATGATAATACGAGGCAAACAACTAAAAATGTGGCAACAAAGATAGAATAAATTTATGAATATACTAATAATATGAATTATCTTTGCTCCGAACTATTAGAATGATTTTATGAAAAGGGCCATTATTTTTGTATTTTTTGCTTCATTAGTTGTATTCAGTATTTCTGCGCAGAATTGGGATATCAATACTTTGCACAAGGTAAATAGTTGGGATGGTAAGTTTATCCGTAATTATAATAAAATAATTTCCAAGACAGAACCTTATGTCGCTATCGGTATTCCTGTAGCTATGGCAGTAACTGCCTGGATAAGAAATGACCGGGATTTATTAAAGAATGCCATATATGTGGGTACCAGTGTAGCCGGCGCTTTTGTGGTAAGTTACGGAATGAAATACCTTGTTGATCGTGAGCGTCCTTACGACCGTTATCCCGACCTGGTGCATGCCTATAGTTATGAGAGCAGCCCTTCTTTCCCCTCGGCGCACACTGCGACGGCATTTGCACTGGCTACTTCATTGAGTATCAAGTATCCAAAGTGGTATGTGATTGGTCCTTCCGCTTTATGGGCTTGCTCTGTAGGTATTTCGCGTATGAACGAAGGCGTGCATTATCCCACCGATGTATTGGCTGGTGCAGCTATTGGAGCCGGATGTGCAGTGGTGAATGTATACATCAACCATTGGCTGAATAAATGGTTGTTTGGGAATTGACTTTTAGAAGCTGTTTTGAATGTATTCAGTTTTCTTTTAAGAGTT
>NZ_DBDF01000144.1:12466-30172 GCF_002293435.1 Bacteroides sp. UBA939
GGAAAAGAGACCGAAAACAAACTTAAAAGAGACTGATAATATTAATTAGGAATAAATTCAAAACAGCTTCTTATGCGCAGATGGCACTCCTTATGCTAACCAATCAGCGGAGAAGTCTGTGAAAGATAAACGAGGAGGCGACTTTTGCCATATTGCATATAAAAAGTTTGTGTATTTGTTGTGCTGTAAACAGAAAAAGAATATTTTTGCACGCGGAAGAGGGTGAGGAAAAGATTTAGCATGAAAGAGGTGCAGTCGCCTCGTAAGCTCAAGAGCTTTCTTAGAAAATAAATCCTAATGGTATTGCATACCATGAATTTATTTTAGTAAATACTCACCCTCTTCCTTTTTTTGTTAATAAGATGAATGGAATTCTGATAACCGTACTCATTGTCACTTGCTTATTAATCTATAAGATTATCTCTACAAGTAGGAAGCAGGAAGGATACAAACGCTGGAGAGCAGGAAACCGTAGCTATACGGAAGATGCCGCTCATGCCGGAACCACCCGTAACGGATGGCTCAATCGGCATTTAGAGACTTCACGAACCTCTTCCAAGTTTGACGAGGAAGCCGTGTCCGAGTGTGCCGGCCTGCTGGGAGTAGAAGAAGCGAAACTGAAGGAAATATTGAGAAGCATTTCCTCCAATTACCGTACGTTCTGGATAGGTAAAAGAAGGGGAGGTTACCGCATGATCTCTGCTCCTGATGGCGAACTGAAGTCTGTACAGGATGCTATTAACAGCCGCGTTTTATCCTTTGTAGACGTTCATGCGGCAGCCACCGGCTTTCGGCGCAGGATGTCCATAGTCGATAACGTTCGTCCGCATCTGGGAAAACAATATGTGTTGAAAACAGACATTCATGATTTCTTCGGATCTATACGCAGCCCCCGTGTAAGGAAAGCATTTGAAGCGATGGGTTATTCGCCTGCTGTTGCGAAAGTGCTCGGAGCTTTATGCTGTTTCAATCGGTGTTTGCCCCAGGGAGCATCTACGAGTCCGGCGCTGAGCAATATCATATCTTACGGGATGGATCAAAAGTTATCGGCATTGGCTACCGAATACGGTTTGAACTATACCCGTTACGCCGATGACCTTACTTTCTCGGGAGATGCTTTCCCCGGAAAACAGCTTCTGTCCCGGATCAAGCTGGTTGTCCGGAAAGAAAAGTTTGAGGTCAACCATAAGAAAACCCGCTTCCTGAAAGCACACAGCAGGAAGATCATTACAGGAGTCTCCATTAGCTCCGGAGTAAAGCTGACTATCCCTAAAGCCAGAAAAAGGGAAATACGCAAGAACGTCCATTACATTCTGACAAAAGGTTTGGCAGAACACCAGCGGCGGATAGGTTCTCATGACCCTGCTTATCTGAAACGGCTGATCGGTACACTTTGTTATTGGCGGTCAATAGAACCGGATAATACTTATGTTTCCGATTCTATCGCCGCCTTGAAGAGATTGCGGGAAAGCTATTGACAGGTTACAATGCTACAAAAACCTGTTTTGCCATTTCCTTCGTTTAAGATATGCCAGGGATAACGCTAATAATACGATAACATATACTTGTTCAGCCGTCCAGTACATTGCAAGTGGGATATTGGGAGAACGGGATAACATAAACAAATAGAGCAGGTAGATAGCTATATTAACCATCTGAAACAAAAAGGCAGTCTTTGCGCTACCCGTACCGATTACCGTATTGCAATATGTATAGCAAGGAACGGAAACTACAAACGTAGAAAGCATTACGCAAAACGGATGAAATGCAGTCCGAATGACCGTCGCATCATCCGTGAACATCCTTAAAAGGCTATCCGAAAAGATAAAAGCCAGCAATATAAGCGGAATGCCAATCGCATAGCCCAGATTGATGATACGCCTGCAAGTAGGCATAACCAGTTCCGCTTTCTTTGCTCCGATGAGATTGCTTACCAATGAAATCGTAGTGGTTGCAAACGAATTGACAATCACAAAGAAGAGCATCGAAATACTTCTGACTACATTTGCCGCCGCCAGTTCATATTCCCCTAAACGTTCAATCGCCACAAAGAACATAAACCACGGCGCAATACAAAAGAACTGCCTGACCATTGTCCAACCGGATATGCCTAACAAGTGAAGTGATATCTTCATATCAAACACGGCACGTATTCCGTATCGTTTTTTATCTGCGTGTTTCCACATATAAATAATGAGATGCAGTAACCCCACCAGTCCGGCAAGGGAAGAACCGATAGCAGCGCCACTGATTCCCAACCGGGGAAATCCTGCCTTACCAAAAATCAGCAGATAGTTGAATACAATGTTGCACACCACCATAACGATGGAGTTGGCAGTGAGGATTTTGGTATTTGTAGTTCCTATATAAAAGGCACGGATTGCCAATAGAGGGAAGGCAAACAGGAAGCTGTAATCCCGCCACTCCACATAACGCACAGTTGCCTGATAGATGTTATTGGAAGTAATCACCATACGAAGCAATGAAGGAGACAACAGTTTTGATACCACGAAAACAATAACGGCAAAGACAGACAGGAAGATGAGGGCCTGATAAAACACCTTACCGGCATCCTTGTATCGCTCCTCTCCGTTTCGCCTTGCGATAACAACCTGTGTCCCAAGACTGAACCCGAATCCGAGCATATAAATGGCAGAGTAATACATGGCAGCCAATGCAGAGGCTCCTAAGTCTATTTGGCTGACGTGCCCCAAGAAGATGGAATCAGTCAGATTAATCAACTGTTCCATGAGCAGGCTCACCATTATGGGCAGGTTGATGAGCAGGATTTGTCTATATGTATAATTCATTTGTTTTTATGAAACGGCATGCCTGAACAACACATTGGAAGTGCTGCAAGCAAACTATTGGTAATTTCTATTGATTAAACTCTGTGAAGTATATGGGCACAATGATTAATGCCGGGAAGGTATTTCCCGACAAGCCCGAAGCCGGATAGCTATATACAGAGTTGCCACTTCATAAATTAGACAATGGATTGAATTACGCAGGCAAAGATATGGATTTTGCCGGAAATATTGGCTGGTGTAGTTAGGGAATTAATAAATAGCAGTTTAAGAATTAATAAATAGAGGGAGAGTCCTTTTTCTCTCCCTCTTTATAATCTAATAAGGTAAGTTCTCGAAATAAGCATCCTTATCTTCAAGAGTCCAACCCGGATTCTGTTCTAATATTCCATTGGAAAGAGCAATTTGTGATTCGGGAATAGGGAAAAATCCATTAGTTTTCCTAAAACGTTCTTTAAAGATGGAAGTGTATTTCTCATCTTTTCCCAGAACCTTGATGTTTACTCCTTCTTGCTTGGCAGAAACAACATTCATCGCTTCTCCCCATCGCATCAAGTCCCACCAGCGGATACCTTCAAGCGCCAATTCATAACGGCGTTCTCTTTTCAAAACATCCATACTGTATTGTACAGGAGGCAGGTTTACTCTGTTTCTCACTCTATTGATACCGTCTGCCGTACCGGTTAGCTCACTATGCATTAGTAATACATCAGCGAAACGGGTCAGGATAAGGTCATTCGTATGAGACAACTGATAATTCTCAGGTGTATTGAATGCCAGACAAGAATATGACTTCCATATTTTCCCATTATCGTCTTTAGCCAGAACTGAGATATACTTTTTACCCCAATAACGCGTTTCTTCTACTTGCTTTGATCTGTCGGTGCTCCATTCTTTTCCGTTGTAATTGTCTTGGAGTTCCAATTCGTCACTTATAATGGTTCCTTGACGGCGCAAGTCATTAGGTTCTTCTCTCAGCCAGTCTTCCCACAGCGTAGTGTTTACACAACCAATTGCCCAGCCTTGTCCGTAGGGAAAAGAAGCAGCATCTCCACCTCTTTGATTTCTTAATGCAAAGTTCAGGCATATCTGGTTGCTATATCCCAATGGTTCGTTAAAATCGGCCAGATTACCAAACTTGATGGCGAATAGTGTTTCCTTGCAGCCATCCCCTTCCCATTGCAGATTATTCTCACTTGAATATGGGTAATCTTTACGGGTATATTCATTGGAATAAGCCCATATATTACGGAAGTCACTCACCAGGTCATGTCCGCTATTTTCTATACAGTCATTTAGATATTCCAAGACTTTGGCTTTGTTGATGCTTCTACCGTCTACTGTAGGTAGCGCATCTTTCTTATAAAATCCTGTATAGAAGAGGAAGACACGCGCAAGCTGCGCTTCAGCAGCCCATTTGGTAGCACGTCCACTTTCTGTCTGGTCATACTTCTTGGATGGAAGTAGATTTATGGCTTCTATCAAATCGGAAGTGATGAGAGCATACAGTTCTTCAGGGCTGGCTTTAGGCTTATTTACCGGTTCCGGATTTGTCAAGAGTGGAACTTGCCCGAATATTTGCACCATTTGGTAATAGAAAAGCGCTCTGAGAAAATAGACTTCCCCCAAATACTGGTTACTTAGTTCAGGGTTATCCCATTGAGTAATATTGTCCCAGGTAGAGATTGCCATGTTTGCCCTGAATATTGCGGAATAACAAGTTGCCCAAAAATCACGAAACTGGCTCTCTTCAGAATATTGAATACGATCGATACATTGCGATTCCCGGTTACTACGGCTCCCGCCTCCAAAACGTTCGTCACCTGCAATTTCTGCTACAAAGAAGTGACTGGTACGGGGTTTTCCTATTTGAGTTTTCAGGCAAGTGTAAATACCCGTAGTCATCTGCATGGCGTCTTCCTGCGTAAGAGGGAAATTCTTATTGTTTTTCTTGGTATAGCTTTCCGTATCTAAAAAGTCTTCGCAACCGGAAAAGATAAGCGCTACAGAAAGTAATATATATAATATGTTCTTTTTCATAATACTTAAAATTTGAGATTAACACCAATAATGAAAGTTCTCGGACTGGGATAAAAGCCCAAATCTATACCTGAAGCCCAAGCGTCGTCTCCTCCATACCCTACTTCAGGGTCCATTCCGGAGTAACCGGTTATTGTAAACAGGTTTTGGGCAGTCAGGTACAAGCGCGCTTGCTGCAAAGGCATTTGTGGAAACAGTTTCTTAAAGTCATATCCCACGGTGATATTTTTGATTTTCAGGTAATCACCATCTTCAAGAAGTCGGTCTGATATTTCTTTCCAATTGGGGTGGCGACCGCTCGTGAGCCGAGGATACTTGTTGGTACTTCCTTCTCCGGTCCAGTAATTATATACGTCGGTAGTGTAATTATCCAAGTTGTTGTTAGCATAAGCACGGTAAGATTTGGCAATCTGGTGTCCGAAAGCGCCATTGGCGGTCAGGCTAAAATCTAATCCCTTGTATTCAAGGTTCAGACCAAAACCTAATGTGAAGTCGGGATTTGGGTCGCCAATGATTGTTTTATCATCTAGGTTAACCTTACCATCTTTGTTATAATCTACAAAACGAACATCTCCGGGTACCGGGTTAGCTTGCAGTACAGCCCCATTCATAGCTTCTATTTCCGCAGTGTTCTGAAAAATACCATCGGTTTTGTATCCATAAAAATAACCGATAGGATAACCGACTTGGGCTCGGTATAACTCGGCTGTATTTTGGCTTAGAACATTATCCTGACCATGAATAATTTTTTCACTGTTGGCAATATGGGTTACCTCGTTCTTATTTTTGGAAAGATTCAGATTGATACCATAACGTAACTTTCCAATATTATCATTCCAATTCATTACTACTTCGAATCCTGTATTACGTATATCGCCACCGTTGATATAGGGCGCTCCTGTTCCATAGGAAGAGAGAGCCGGTGCTCTAAGTAACCAGTCTTTTGTAGTTTTGCGATACCAGTCAAAGTTAACACCTAATCGTGAATTCAGGAAACGCGCATCGAAACCTATGTTTATCTGTTCAGAGGTTTCCCATGTAACAAACGGATTGGGCATAATATCCGGATAACCTCCGGTTACTAAATTTTTCTTGTCATTATTGAAGAAGTATCCATTGTTTTCATCGAATGCTACCGTAGCCAGATATTGGAAAGGTCTGATATCAGAGTTTCCGTTCTGTCCCCAGCTGATACGCATTTTGAAGAAATCGAGCCAGTTCCTGGTGCTTTCCATAAATTGTTCGTTGGTTATTACCCATCCGGCAGAAACGGAAGGGAAATATCCCCAACGGTGTCCTCGTGCGAAATTGGATGAACCGTCCGCACGGAGAACGGCATCCAGCATATAAGTTTCATTATAATTGTAGCTGATACGTCCAAAGAAGGATGCAATGCCACCGCCATCCCATGGAGAACCCTCTAAGGTAGTTTCCTCAGTACTGATACCTTGTGCATTTTGTAACCATGCATGCTTGAAAGAACCGGGAAATAGTGAGTAAGAATTCTTCCCTTGAATATTTTCTCCGTATCCCCATTTTTCGACAGATTGTCCTGCCAGTAAATCTATGGTATGCTTATCAATTCTGACTTTATAACTGACAGTATTGTCCCATGTCCAGTTCCACCCATTGCTCATACTTTGTCTGATATCGTCTGTTACGTTTTCCGATTTATCAGCGATTTTATACACGGGTGTATATGAACGTGAACTTGAAGTAGTCATTTTGTAACCAAAGCTGCTTCGTATCTTAAGATTCTCTATTGGAATAAGTTCCGTATAGAGGTTTCCTTGCAAATTATATCTTTTGTTTATGTTATTACTGCGAGCTAACTGCAAGGTGGCGATAGGGTTTGTCATGCTTCTATCCACATTCCATTCGTCTGCAATCATATCATCGTACACATATAATTGTCCTTGATCGTTATAAGCCGGTAGTAATGGAGAAGCAACCAATAAATTACGTACGTCATTATAATTCTGGTTAGATATAGCGACTCCATTGTTTGTGCGATAACTATATGTCAAGTTCTCTCCTACTTTCCATATTTCTCTTTTCCCTTTTTTATATAATAGTACTTCTGTGTTTATGCGAAAATTATATTGTTCGTAATTCGGGGTGGCGGGTTTGCCGATAATACCCTCTTGTGACACGAATGAAAGTCCGGATGCCAGTTTTATAGATTCACTGCCGGCTGTAATGTTTATGGCATGGCTTTGTATAGGAGCGTTCTCGTTGGTTGCTTCGTCCAACCAGTTGGTTCCGTTCCATTTACCGCTTTGAATAAGTTGATATTGTTTAGGCATTAATTTGGCAAAATCAGAGGTCTTTATCTCATCAGCTTCTTCTACCAGATTCATTATTTCCATGTATTGTTTAGCATTCAATAATTCTGCTTTTTTGCCTATAGTTTGTATGCCGTAATATCCATCATAGGAAATTTGTGCTTTGCCAATTTTCCCTTGTTTGGTAGTTACAAGTATAACACCATTGGCAGCGCGTGAACCATAGATTGCGGCAGATGCTGCATCTTTTAATACATCAACTGATTCTACATCAGCGGTATTAAGTGAAGTTAAACTTGCTCCCGCTACTCCATCTATAACAATTAGCGGAGAATAGCGCCCGTTAGTACCTATGCCACGAATAACGACCTTAAAGTCTTCACCCGGCATACCGGAAGTTTGTGTAATATTTACGCCCGGAGTTTGTGACTGTAACGCGCTATATATATTGGTGGTACTTAATTTCTGTATATTGTCACCAGTGACTTGTACTGTTGCTCCGGTCAACAATTTCTTTTTCTGGACACCATATCCTACTACTACTACCTCGTCTAAGCTTTGTGCATCTTCTTTTAGAGATATGAGATAGAAATCCTTATCGGCGGTTATTCTTGTCATTTGAGTGATATATCCGATATACGAAATCTCTATATCTGCGCCGGGTGGAACACTTATTGCAAAATTTCCGTCGATATCGGAAATGACTCCATTTCCTGTTCCTTTTTGTTTGATGTTGGCGCCAATAATAGGTTCTCCGTCTGAATCAACAACTTGTCCTTTGACACTGCGCGACTGTTGCACACCCTGATTGTTATTTATCTGTGTAAGTACAATCTGGCGATTCGTGATAACATAAGAGACATTTCTGCTCTTGAATACTTCATCCAGGATTTCTGTAATTTTCTTGTTCTTGAAAGATATATTGACTTTCCGGGCTACATCTACAAGTGCTTTGTTATACAGAAAATGATACTCGCTCTGGTTCTCAATCTGATTAAGGACTTCTTCCACAGAAACGTCATTCAAATTTAGAGTTAGTGTTGTAGTCTGCGAGTAACTGTTTACTGCAAAAGTTTGTGCAATACTACAAACCACAAAGAAGAGCCATACTTTCATGATTAGATAAGTTTTTGAGGTAAAAAAATGCTTGAACATTTTTTTATTAGAAACTGAATTCATAAATTTGTTGTGTTTAGTTATAAATATAAGTTATACAAGGAATTTAGGAAAGATAGCTAAACAGTCGGGGAGGGTGTGCAAGACCTTCCCCCTTTGTTTTTTATTGGCTATTTTCCTATAAAGAAGAAATTGGGCTACTTCATAGGCAGTTCTAATTTTAGGGTTATACAATTGGGTTCTTATAAAGAAGACGGCGTACTCGTTGAATACCACATAGGATATTGCGTTTTTTTTAGTAAGTGTAGTGTACTTCTATGGAACGCCTGGAATTGTGGTCGTCTTCCTTACGTATATTTTCTTTATAGACAATGGGTGCCGAGATTTTTAATAGCCGTAAGATTTCCTCTAAAGATTCGTCTTCGAAAGTGGCGCGATAGGGATGATTAGCCAAACGAGGGTCTGCTATTTTAATTTCGACATTGAATGTCAAGCTGAGGCGTTTGAATACATAAGATAAAGGGTCATCACGGAAAATCATAACTTTGTCTTTCCATGCAAACCATTTATAAGGATCGGTTGCTACTAATGAATATATATTAGAGTTCTTTTTTAAGCATAGTCTTTTTCCTGCCGGAATGTTGATTTCGGTTTGGGAATTTATTCGGGCATTGACAATACCCTCTTTCATGGTTACTGCGGCTATACTATCGGTTTTATAGTCTTCTACCTGAAATTTTGTGCCGGTAGCTGTTACGGTTAACTTTCCCGTTTGAACAATAAAAGGATTTTTAGGGTCTGCCTTTACTTCAAAGTAACCTTCTCCCTCTAAACGTACTAATCTTTTTCCGGCTTTGAAAGAAAGAGGATACTCCAGCCAGCTTCCTGCATTGAGATATACGATGGAACTGTCGGGAAGTTCTACGCAGGAATATGTACCGTAGGGTACAAATATTTTCTGATAGGCGTCATCTTGTACATCCTTTCCTTTTTCTGCCAACAAGTAAAGGCTGAGCGAGAGTAGGGGAATGAATAAAATAGCGGCTGCGCGCATAAACCAAGCCCTGAATCCAAGTTGCTTCCTTTTTATTATCTGTGATGCTACTCGTTTATAGGCATGTTCCAAGTCTATATCATCCGGCTGAATGGTAGAATGGGTTAGTTGCCATATATTTTTTAATTCGGCAAAATACTCATAATTTTCCTTCCGGCTTTCTATCCATTGGAATAACTCTTCTTTCTCTTCGTTTGTAATTTCATTGGAGAAATATCGTGTGAATAGAATATCTATGTGTGAATGCTCCTTTTCCATGATGCAATATTATCTTTATTAATAAGACGAGTTACTAAATGAATACCTCAAGCATTAATAGATATTTTAACACTATTACTATGGAAACCAAGTATTCTTTCAGATATATCCGAAGATATTGGAGTGCTTTACTTATTCTGACTTCCACACTTCTTTCCGATACTTGCTGTTTCAATGCTATGTCTTTATACTTTAAACCGGAAAAACGGCTCAACTCGAATGCTTCTTTTACCACCGGATCCAGTTTGTCGAGGGCGGCGTTTAGATGTGTGGATAATTCGGAGTATAATATATAGTTTCCCATGTTTTCATGCTGGGAAAAAGAAGAATTATAGAATTCTTCGTAATCCCGTTCCACGGATTCATGACGGATGTAATCGATGCAATTATTACGTACGCTTTTTAGTAAGTATGCCCTGAGCGAGGTTTCTATCTCTATAGACTTACGGTTTTCCCATAGTTTCAGGAATGTGTTCTGAACCATATCTTCACACTTCTCTTTATTTTGGATAAAGGCGGCCGCATATATAACCAAGTCTTTATACCAAGTCTTGAATAAAAATGCAAAAGCATTCTCATTGTCGTGTTTTAATTCTTGTAAGAAGACATTCTCTTCTATAATTCCCCGAGTCCCCTGTTTTGTTTTCATCAATATTCCGTTAAAGTTTAACATGTAAATCGCTCACTATCAAGTATGTTGACTTTGAATAGTGTTAATAAACTATTTATCGAAGTATTGTTTCACAATGTGATTGTGAAAATGGCAATAATGGCAAAGATATAAAATATTCCGAGCTTTACTGTTTATTTATTCGTTTTTAATAATTTTCCCGTAAGTTTCTTCGTTCAACACCTTTAATGCTTGCTGTATACTTTGGTTTGTGGCGTTTATTACCTGGAAATATTCATTCATATCCCATAGGTCGCGGGCAATCAAGGCTTTAAGTTGCATTTTAATTAGCGGCAATGATTGACTGTATTGTTTTTCATCGAATTTTATTTGCTCTTTATCGGCAAGGACACGCAGTTCGGCGAGGAAGTTATCGTTTATTTCAAACTTCTGATTGAAGGAGTCAAACTTCTTGTATTTATCCTGCAATTCCTTCCGGTGTTTTTCAATATAACCGGTAGTGGCTTTTATAACTACCCCTTTGGCAACAAGATTGCGATGATAATCAGTGTATTGAGTGGTGTCTATCGGAACAAAGAAATCCGGCATGATGCCTCCACCTCCATAAACGGTGCGTCCCAAACGCTTTGTTTGAGCCTTTAAAGAATCTGCAAAGTGAATACTGTCTGCATGAATCATCTCTCCGTGGTTGAAACGATCAATTAGTTCTTGATTGTATTTTTCTTGGGAGTCTCCACTTTGTAGTCCGCTGTCAATACCGGAAATCTGGCTATATGGTTTCTGGATGCAACGTCCGGAAGGGGTATAGTAGCGGGCAATAGTCAAACGTATCATGGAACCATCCGGCAAATCAATAGGGCGCTGTACCAACCCTTTACCGAATGTACGGCGACCTACAACCACACCTCTGTCCCAGTCCTGTATGGCTCCGGTAACGATTTCACTTGCCGAAGCGGAAAATTCATCTACCAATACGATAAGACGTCCGTTCTTGAAACTCCCCGTACCTTTGGCATAGAAATTACTCCGTTGCGAGGTTCTTCCTTCGGTATATACAATAAGTTCCTTCTGTTGCAGGAACTCGTTAGCCATATCAATGGCGGCATTCAGATAACCGCCTCCATTGCCTTGCAAGTCAAGTATCAGGTCTTTCATTCCCTCTTTTTGCAGAGACTTGAGAGCTTGCGTAAATTCCTCGGCGGTAGTTGCTCCGAAACGATTGACACGAATATAACCTGTTTTCGGTTGTATCATGTATGAGGCATCCAAGCTATATATGGGAATTTTGTCACGCTTAACGGTGAAGTACAAAGGCTCTTTTACGCCACGGCGGATAATCGTCAGTTTTACTTCAGAGTTTTTAGGTCCGCGTAAGCGCGCCACAATATCTTCCGTAGACATTTTTACGCCGGCAATAACGCTGTCGTTTACTCCAACAATGCGGTCGCCTGCCAGGATACCAACCTTTTCCGAAGGGCCGTTACTCACCGGTTGTATAATCAGTAACGTATCTTCTATCATCTGGAATTGTACGCCAATGCCTTCGAAGTTACCTTGCAGCGGTTCGTTCATCTTCTTCACTTCTTCGGCATTGTTGTAAGTGGAGTGTGGGTCAAGCTGCGCCAACATGCGGATAATGGCTTCTTCAACCAATTTGTTTTCGTCTACGGAGTCTACATACAAATTGGTAATGGCAAATTCTGCCATTTGTAACTTGCGGGCAGCTATATTGCCCATGGTCTGTGCCCGCATGAAAGCGATGGCGCATGCACTACATATAATAAGGGTAAGAATTCTCTTCATCTTTACTCAACTTTATGTTAGTATTTTATTTCCATACCTTCCGGAATGAACCGGCTGATGTCTTTACCATATTGTAACAGTTCGCGGACAATGGTTGAACTGACACAAGTCAGTTCCGGTTCGGTGAATAACAGTATCGTTTCAATACCTGCCAATTTGCGATTGATATCCGCAATGGTTTCTTCGTATTCGAAGTCTTTCACGGTACGAATGCCGCGGATAATGAAACGTGCGTTCACTTGTTGGGCAAAGTCAATCGTCAGGCAATCATAAGAAGAAACTTTGATACGCGGTTCATTCCGGTAGAAGTCCCGTATCATCTCCTCACGTTTATTAATGGGGAAATAGGTGTTTTTGTTTTCATTGATACCTATTCCGATAATGACTTCATCCATAAAAGTCAGCGCCCGGGCTACAACGGAGGAGTGCCCGATAGTAAACGGATCGAATGTACCGGGGAATATGGCTCTTCTCATGATGCTAAATCTTCTTCTATAACCAGGTTATTGATAATAAAGCTTTGACGCTCCATTGTATTTTTCCCCATATAGAATTCCAGAAGCTCTTTTACAAGGTCTGTTTTGCGCAGGGAAACCTGCTCCAGGCGCATGTCTTTACCAATAAAGTGCTTGAATTCATCAGGTGAAATTTCTCCCAGACCCTTAAAGCGTGTAATTTCAGGGTTAGGCCCCAATTCAGCAATAGCCTTTATGCGTTCCTCTTCCGTGTAGCAGTAAATGGTCTTCTTCTTATTGCGTACGCGGAACAGCGGAGTTTGCAGAATATATACGTGTCCTTTTTTAATCAGGTCGGGGAAGAATTGCAGGAAGAACGTGATGAGCAGCAAACGGATATGCATACCGTCCACATCGGCATCGGTGGCGGCAATTACTTTGTTGTAACGCAGTCCTTCGATACCGTCTTCTATGTTCAAGGCAGCTTGCAGCAGGTTGAATTCCTCATTTTCGTACACTACTTTCTTGGTAAGTCCATACGAGTTCAATGGTTTACCGCGCAGACTGAATACCGCCTGTGTATTTACGTCCCGGCTTTTCGTAATGGAACCGCTGGCGGAATCGCCCTCAGTGATGAAAATGCAGGATTCTGTTTCCAAATCTTTTCCTTTGCCGTCGTTGAGGTGATAACGGCAGTCGCGTAATTTGCGGTTGTGCAGATTTGCTTTCTTGGCTCGTTCGCGCGCTAACTTTGTAACACCTGCAATGGCTTTACGCTCTTTTTCGGAGTCTTGTATCTTCTGCAACATAATCTCGGCAACCAACGGATTCTTATGGAGGTAATTGTCCGCCGCCGTTTTTATAAAATCGCCCACGTATTTGTTTACGCTTACACCGCCGGGAGACATGGAGGGGGAACCGAGTTTGGTCTTGGTTTGTCCTTCAAACTGAGGTTCCTCTACATTGATAGCAATTGCGGCGACAATTCCGTTGCGGATATCGGCGTACTCCTGGTTCTTATTATAAAATTCTTTAATAGTACGGGCAATGTGCTCTTTAAGGGCGCTTTGATGAGTTCCACCTTGAGTGGTATGTTGTCCGTTGACGAAGGAGTAATACTCTTCACCATATTGGTTGGTATGTGTGAAGGCTATTTCAATATCTTCCCCTTTCAGGTGAATGATGTTGTATAGTCCCTGGGCGGTCATGTTATCGTTCAGCAAATCTTCCAGACCGTGGCGTGAAATAATGCGCTGACCGTTATAGAGGATGGAAAGACCTGTATTCAGGTATGTATAGTTGCGGAGCAATGTCTCCACAAAATTGCCTTGGAAAACGTAATTCAGAAATAGAGTACTATCCGGTTCGAAGAAAATGAAAGTTCCGCTTTCTGCGTTGCTGTTCTCTGTTACGTCACTTTGAAGGATACCTTTTTCAAAGATGGCGATACGGACTTTTCCCTCGCGGTAGCTGCGTACTTCGAAACGGCTGCTGAGTGCGTTCACGGCCTTGATACCTACACCATTCAGTCCGACACTTTTTTTGAACGCTTTGCTGTCGTACTTACCACCGGTATTGAGTTTGCTCACCGCTTCAATCAGTTTTCCTTGCGGAATGCCTCGCCCATAGTCGCGTACACTGACACGGAGATTGTCCTCGATGGTTATTTCAATTCGTTTACCCGCACCCATTTTGAATTCATCGATGCTGTTGTCCATTACCTCTTTCAGCAATACATAGATACCGTCGTCGTTCTGCGTACCGTCGCCAAGACGGCCGATATACATACCTGAACGTACACGGATATGCTCCATGTCGTCAAGGTGACGAATGTTATCCTCGGTATATTCTATCTGATTGCTTCCGGGCATCAGCCCGTTGATTTCTTCCATAAGTAATTATAGTGTTTAGTGATTAGTGTTTAATGATTAGTGTCAACGTGATACAGAGCTGCTAATCACTAATCACTAACCGTTAATCGCTTTGATAAATGCTCTGCGGCGTTTATGCTGTTCGGTTTTGAAGTACTCCCATTGCGCCTGTACCTTTTTATTCAGTTCCAGTTCCGGATTACTTTCCGCAAATATAAAACCTAAATCCCGTGCTACCGGAATTAAATCGGAGAATAGCAAAGCGTTAACGCCTTTGTTCTGATACTCCGGCTTCACGGCAATGAGCAATAAATCCAGCGTATCAGCCCGTTTCTTCATGAACAGGGCTTTTAAGATATGATACCATCCGAAAGGCAATAACCGTCCGTGCGCTTTTTGCAACGCTTTTGACAGGGAAGGCATGGATATGCCTGCCGCAATCAAATTGTCTTCAGCATCAGTGATAAGTGGCACCATGCGGAGGTCTATAATCGGGAGATACATTTTTACGTATTGGTCAATCTGCCGCTGCGAGAGGGCGGAATACCCGAAGAGGGGTTTGTATGCTTCGTTCATCAGTTCAAAGATAGCTTGTCCGTATTTGCGGGAAAGCTCTTTGGACGATGTGCATTTTTTGATTTTGAGATTATACTTGCGTTGGATAAGGTCGGAGATGCGTTTGTGTTTGTCGGGAACGGAATCGGGGACATGGATTTTAAATTCCACCCAGTCGGCTTCCTTTTCAAAACCCATGCGTTCAAGATGTTGCGGGTAATAAGGATAGTTATAGATGGTTGCCATAGTGCTGAGTTGGTCGTATCCTTCAACGAGCATGCCCTCGGCATCGAAGTCGGTAAATCCCATCGGGCCTTGTATGTGGGTCATGCCGCGTTCCTTTCCCCAATCTTCTGCTGCACGGATAAGCGCGTCGGATACTTCGGGGTCGTCAATGAAATCAATCCAACCGAAGCGGACGTTCTTTTTATCCCAGGTATCATTGGCCCTGTGGTTTATGATGGCAGCTATGCGTCCTACTATTTTATTGTCTTTGTAAGCCAGGAAATAGTCCGCTTCACAGAATTCAAATGCAGCGTTCTTCTTTCTACTGAGAGTATGGAGCATGTCGTCGTAAAGATCGGGAACGGAGTAAGGGTTACCTTTGTACAGCCGGTAATTGAAGCGGATGAATTGTCTCAATTCTTTCGATGTAGAAACTTTTTTGATTGTTATTGCCATAATTTCATTTATAACGTGAATGGACAAAGATACATGATAATCTTTAAAATACCACGTATTGTTTAAAGATTATATATAAGTACGGTCGTATAAGCTATGTAACACAGTATCAATATACTGCCTTCTATGCGGGTGATGGTGCGTTTGGCAAAGAAGAGTCCGAATACCCACAGCAAAATACTGGAACCTACCAGCACCAATAAATCCGTATTGTTGATGCCTACCAGATGTAACGGCGTAATGGAAGCGCTGCATCCAAGGACAAAGAATATATTGAAAAGGTTGCTGCCGATGACATTTCCGATGGCAATCTCGGGATTCTTCTTCAGGGCGGCGACGATGGAAGTGGCGAGTTCGGGCAGTGAAGTACCGCCGGCTACAAGCGTTAGTCCGATGATAGATTCGCTGACGCCCAGGCTGCGGGCAATATTGGCGGCGCCATCCACGAAAAAGTGACCGCCGGCAATCAATGCTCCTAAACCTCCTATGATGTACAGAACGGATCTCCATACAGGCAATTGCTTGATTTCTTCCTCTTCTTCTTTTTTTCCTTGAAAGGCAATGGCGAATGTATATCCCAGGAAAATCACAAAAAAGCAAAGTAATATTAACCCGTCTGTGATGCTGAGTATATTTTCCGCGCTATGATCCAGAAAAACATCATTGGCGCAGATCAGCAGTGCAATGGAAGAGAGGATACAAAGTGGAATTTCCTTGCGCAAGGTATTTCCGGAGATTACAATAGGGGCAAAGAGGGCTGTACATCCCACAATCATCAAAGAGTTGAATATATTGCTTCCCACTATATTACCGATAGCGATGTCGGCGCTTCCTTTTATGGCGGAAGTTACGCTGACAACTAACTCCGGCGCGGAAGTTCCGAAAGCAACAATGGTAAGTCCGATAACAATGGACGGAATACGGAAGCGTTTGGCAATGGAAGCGGCTCCATCTGTCAGTCCGTTAGCTCCTAAAAGAATGAGAAGGAGTCCACCGATAAGAAAAAGAATATCCATAAATAATGTAGTGTGGTTTTGGGCGCAAAGGTAATTGTTTTTTTGAATGATTCGATGTTTTGGCAAAGATACCAGGGCAGCTGAACCAATTTTTTCTATACCGTTTTTAATACTAAGTACTCTCTGTAATAAGCGGCTTGCGGAGAATTCTAATTATTCCCATAAACACATTCAATATCTAACTACAATACACATACCAACCGATTCAATATCACAATATTACAATTGGACTGTACATTGGCTTGAATTTTGCAAAATTAGCTTTCAAAGCATCATATTTTGTAGAAAACACCCAACCTGTTTTTTCTAAATAGATAGAAATATTATTGTCTAAAATAATAGGACTTTGAAATACTACTTTATTGTCTTTGAAAAAATAGATCTTACTATCAGATGCTGTTGTCTCTGCATAATCTTCAGTATTCCATTTAAATTCAAAATGTTTTTTGGCTTGTTGAATGATTAAGTTGTCTGTACAATAAAGTAATGTTCTTTGTTTTACTCCGTCAGGTAAAAATGGCACATCTTCTCTGTTTGTGTAAATTACAATCTTGTTACTTCCATAAGAGAAATCAATATTCTCAATGGGGTTACACAAATCATTTAACCAATTACAATCATTTGTCAATTCGACATTTTCCTTGCCAATAAAAATCGGATTAAAGCACAAATAGGCATACCCAATAAAAATTAGTATCAAAACTGCCGATATAATCATTATCTTTTTCATCATTATCTATTTACGAGCACCTTTTATTGTGATGATTTCCTATCCGTCACAAAACCAACGACTTCCTTAGTCTTTGTATTATAACGGACATCACCTGTTACCACAACCACATCCTGATCATGAAACTCCTTCTTCATTGTGCCCGCAACCAAAGGCTGCAACTACTGAAAACGAAAAGCAACAGAGTAAACGCTTTCATACGTACAACGAGTTAAGAAGTTAATTTTGCGAAAGTAAGAATAACTCTGTTAATACCAAAGTGTTTGCATCTTTTTCTCTGAATAACCTTTTCCTGTTTTAAAAAATAAGAGAAATTACATCTTATACTCGAAAGTAATTCAGCCTCTATCATTCATACTGCAGGAGTTAAGGGGGTTGTCCGTTTGTCACTTTGTATTTTTAGT
>NZ_DBDF01000017.1 GCF_002293435.1 Bacteroides sp. UBA939
ACACATGATTTTGCTACTGATCCGTCTTTTGTCTGAATCAATATGAATAATCAAACCATTCGAAATCAGCTACTCCTTTGGAGGGCTTTTGTGAAGCGGCATAAAGTGCGAAGTAAATTCCGGTGAATCCTCCTACGGTTTCGCTGCTTATATAGCGTACATTCATTTTCCCCAATGGGTTGAAGGTCTTATTATTTGTAGAATAAGAGAAGCTGTAGTAATCATTGCTACCCTCTACCCGCAGATAGAATTTCTTTCCGGGCACTTCCAACTCTTTCTCAATGTACTTCAGATTGCCGATACGGTAGCGTAGAGTGATGATTTGCTTACCTTTATCACCTTGGCGTACAAACAGGTCATAGTGGTGTTCGTTGGTCATATATACGGTGATGCCGCCTTCGTCATTCAATGAAGCTTTATCCAATTCGATGGCGGTGGTAACGGTACAGTTGATGTGCTGCTGCCTGCGACCTACGAAAGTGGGAGTGACGCCCCGGTCGTCTAACTGCACGGTAGATGTTTTCAGACGCAAATATCCTTTACGCTCTTGCAGCGAGTAGTCGGAGATTACCGGGTTATAGAGATAGTTCCATTCCAGTCCCAGTTTTGGCGTATCGAAGTTGGTACGGACAGGAACCGGCGCATGTGGTTTCAACGGAAGCGTTTCGCAATCCATCTGCAGGTGTACGGTACCGTCGCCATTGACTACAGGCCATGCGTTTTTGTCCCATCGCACAGGAACAAGGAAAGTCTCTCTTCCAAGCATGTGATGCAATCCCGATTGTGGGCGGAAACCTAGAAAAACCATCCACCAGCTACCATCGTGCGCCTGTACAAAATCTCCATGACCGACGCCTTGTATCGGATTCATTTGTGCATTCTCGTTAATGTGCGTCATGATGGGGTTTGCAGGGTTAGAGTCATAAGGGCCATCAATGTTGCGGCTGCGTGCAATGGTTATCTTATGACCGTATTCCGTTCCTCCCTCGGCGATGAGGAGATAGTACCAGCCGTCTTTCTTATAAATGTGCGGTCCTTCGGGGTAACGTCCGCCTGTGCCACGCCAAATGGGTTTGGATGGTGTGAGTTGCTCTCCGGTCTTGGGATTGATTTCGCACAGGGTGATGCCATCAGGAATGGAAAGCATATAGCACTTACCGTTTTCGAAATAAAGTGAGGGGTCGATGCCGCCTTGCTTCAGCCATACTGGTTCCGACCACTCTCCGGCGGGGTTTTCGGTATGTACAATGAAGTTTCCTTTGTCCGACACGTTAGTTGTGATCATATAAAAAGTACCTTCGTGGTAACGGATGGTAGGAGCATATATACCACCCGAGGGAGCGCAGTTTTTCAGATTGAGTTGCGATTCGCGAGTGAGGCAATTCCCGATTTGCTTCCAGTTGACAAGGTCTTTGCTATGAAAGACGGGTACTCCGGGAAAGTATTCGAACGTGCTGTTCACCAGATAATAATCGTTACCCACCTTGCATACGCTGGGGTCGGGATAGAATCCCGGTATTACGGGGTTTTTGTAACCTTGCTGAGCCGCACAGGGAGCAGTAAGGAGGATAAAGAAGAATGTTTGTAAGAGTAAATGTTTCATGATATTCTGCGGGTTATTTATTAAGATAATTTGCTTCGTTCCATACTTGCTCAAAATCTCATCCAGAACGTATTCTGAGAGGGGGTAGTCTAAGTATACGACTGAGGTACCCTAAGTATACGACTGAGGGTATCTAAGTCGTATAGTGAGATAGGCTAAGTATGGGAGTGAGATTATGAATAAAAATCTGCGCCTAAAATAATTCTATAAATTCCGGTTCATAAGGCGGTATCGTAAGCGTACCGCTGTATTCCCTGTCAAACAGAATACTTTTGGCTTTCCCTTTGATACTAATCGTTTGCGACTCGCCCGTAGTGTTGAAGTACAGCACGTGCTTCTTATCTATGTTGCGCGCCATAACGCCGCCCGGTACCTCGGGACCTTTACGGATGGACAATTCCGTCATCAGTTCGTCCACTATCGGGTTGAGTACCTCGCCTTTGGCAGGCAGACCCACATAGATGGCCCTCCCCTTACCGTATTTATGGGAGGTGATGATGGGATGGTTCTTATCCAGACTGGTGATGCTTCCCACCACCCGGGCGCCTTTAGGCTCTATCACGTCGAAGCGGGTGGATTCCGTATCAATCTCTTTGCCCTTGTAAGCGAGGCCGATTCTCTTGCCTTTATATGCCTTTGGCGAAAGCTCGTTCATCACTTCCGTCTCTTCAAAACTTGCCACACGAATGCCGAACACATCGCTCAACCGGCCGGGACGGGTGGTAGAGAATACCTTGCCGGTTTCATCTATCACAGCCGAGTTGGCAGTCATGACGACCGTTCCTCCGTTCTTCACATAGCTGCGGATTTTGGAGGCGGTGGCCTCGTCCATAACCGTTACGCCGGGCACGAAGAGCAGCTTATAGTCGAGTGTGCTTTCGCTAATGTCCAACATGCGTACGTCCATATTGCGACGGTAGAATATACCGAAGCATGCCTGTACCTGATTCTCGTGCGGTTCGGGGAAGGCACTGCCGGCTATCTGGCTGGGGAAGGAAAAGGCAAGTCCCACTTCGGCCTGCAACCGGTAAGGGAAGTATTTCTCAATCTTCCGGAATTCCGAAGCAATCTTCCGGTATTCGTCATACTTGCGGTTGGTGAGGCCGTCCCAGTCCATCATGCCCTCCAGATATTGCTCTTCGCCGCCGTGCATACTTTGCCACGTCCAGCCGCACACTAGTTGGTTGCCATACATCAGGGTGGCATAAGCCGATTTGCGGATGGAGCCGGGGGCAGCGGTCATAGTGGTGAATTCGGAACACCAGAATGGGTTGTTGCTTTCGTACTGGATGCGGGTGATACCGAACAGCGCATTCTCAACACCCCAATTAGTGGTGAGCGACGAACCCGGATAGAAGCCGCATCCCTGGCGGGTCATCTTTCCGGAATATGCAGTAGGAGAATAATCGAAGTATTTCAAAGGGCTGTAATACCAGGCGTTGGTATTGAGCAGCACGCCCGGCGCATTCTCGTTCACCTTATCTATCATCCGGAGGAAGAAGCCGCTTACTTCGTCGGAGATGAAACGGCGGAAGTCAAGCACTCTTTCGGGTGCGCCCTTGATGTATCCGGAAGCAGGCAGCCCCACCTCATCGAACCGGTTGATTCTCCTCGACCAGCGCTGGGTAGCCCATGCTTCGTTAAGGTTATCGGTGGAAGTGTATTTCTTTTGCAGCCAACTGATGAACCGTTGGCGTACCGTTTCGGAGTAAGAGATGGGACCGTCGCCCGGTTCATTGTCTATGCCGAAAGCCAGCAGGGCGCGGTGTTTGGCATAGCGTTTCGATACGGTATCAACGAAACGCATGGCATATTGTTGATACATGGGGTCGCCCACATCGTCCATATAGCGATGGTTGGGGTACAGTCTGTTTCCACTGGCGTCGGTTACGCTTACAGATGGATATTTGTGGTGCAGCCACAGAGGCGCGGGACGGGTGGCGATGTCGAGTATAACCCCGATTCCTGCTTCTGCCATGAGGTCCATCACGGTGTCGAACCATTCAAAGTCGAATACGCCTTCGGCAGGTTCGTAACTGTCCCATGCCAAGTGTCCCAGGCGGGTGACGTTGAAACCGGCTTCTTTCATCAGGCGGATGTCGTTCTTTATCTTTTCCATATTTTTATCGTCGTGCGGGTGGTAGTTGGCACCGATATACAATTCCTGTGCATGGAGTGACAAACCACAACCGGACAGGATGATTGCAAATAAAACTTGCTTGATTGCTTTCATAAAAAATCGATTATTAAAAAATTAAAGGATGTCCAATTCGTCTATGCATTCTATGCTTCCATTATCGGCAATCCTGCCGGGTAGGATGCGAACGTAGCGGGCATTTACCGGCTTTTTGAAATGGAGATAACGTTTCGTCGGGTCGTTAATCAGGTTACCGAACTTAAAGCTATCCGCGTCTTTCCATTTCTTGCCATCGGCGCTAATCTGGAAGACACCTTCCACGACCATGTTTTTCGCCGGTTGCTGTAGCGGCGTATAAGCAAAACCCACCAGCTTTTCAGATTTGCCGAGGTCGATGGCAAGGGCTGTTTCCCCGCTGCCTGCAACCAACTGTTTCCAGCCCTTCTTAATCAAACCGAAATGCTCG
The DNA here is from genome assembly GCF_002293435.1 of Bacteroides sp. UBA939. Lineage (GTDB taxonomy): Bacteria > Bacteroidota > Bacteroidia > Bacteroidales > Bacteroidaceae > Bacteroides. The sequence goes on from NZ_DBDF01000017.1 coordinate 4,207, forward strand.
TAATGCACTGCTCCTTTCTCGCCGCCGGCGTATGCAATGGCTTTCAACTCTCCACGCGTCATGGCAAAGGGTGTGGTGTATTTCTCCGATTCAGCGTTTGGCTCGCTTCCATCGGTGGTGTAGTATATGGTATATTCATTGCTTGCTTCCTTATTCTTGTTATCCGGTTTGCGGCGCTTTGCGGCATCGGTATTATTCCAGTTGCTCCAATCAAAATCGCTTGTCCGGGCGGCTATCGTCACCAGTCCCTCCGGATTTCTTTCGGCATTCAGCAGGGGCGGGCGTTTGCGGTAATAATGCGCCGAGATGCGGGCTATCGCCGGATTAAGGCGCGTTGCGAGGATGCGTATCCTGACCTTATCGGTAGTCACTTCCGGGAAACGGAGTATGCGCTTGTACCCGATGTTGGTGGCCTGTGCTATTTCTTTCCATTGTCCTTCTATCCAAGCATCCACAGCGTGTTTCTCCACCCGCTCGCCACTGTTGGCAATGTCTTCCTGAATGGTGATGCGGTTGAAGGTGACGGGCTTGGGAGCGGATATGACAGCCCCTACGCCATCTCCTCCCATGGTGACGTCTTCGAACAAATCATGCCCGTATGTTTCGCTGATACGCTTCCCGGTTTCCTTCAGCACGGCTACGTCAATGTGCGAGAAATTACCTTCACGCGTAGGTGGGATATTCAGCAGGAAGATAGAGTTTCCACCCACGGAGCGTTCGTAAATGTCGAATACATCGTCGGCGCTCCGGGTTCGCTGGTGGGTATCGTCGCGATAGAACCAACCTTCGCGGATAGACGTATTGGTTTCGGCAGGCTGGTAGTGCAGGTAGTATGGTTTCTCTTTGCTGAGCAGTACGTGGCTCGTGCCGAGGTCACCGTAAAGATCCATATACTCACTCATCGTGCGGGGGTTTTCCTTGTAAGCGGCAATCACGTTCCACTCCGTATCGCGCGTGTGTCCGGCTTCGTTGCCACACCAGCGAATGTCCTCCCGTCCAAAGATGGTGGCCTCGGGGGCAAGCGTGCGTATCAGTTCGCGCCATGCGGCATAGTTATATTTCTGTCCGCCCTTGGTTTTAGGATGCGCACCGTCGAACCATACCTCGTGGACGGGGCCGTATTCGGTAAGCACTTCAAAGAGCTGGTTCAGGAAGTATTCGTTGTAATCATCTACCACAAACTTGAATTTAGTTTGATTGGCAAACGGGCGTCCGGGCACTTCGCGCGGAATGGTTCGTTCGGTGTACAGGCTCAGGTTGCCGTACAGCCCGTCGGGGTGCTCAATCTGATACAGGTCGGCGGGCGAGAGGTAAACGCCGAGTTTCAACCCGTACTTCCGGCAGGACGCCGAGAGGTTTTTCATGACATCGCCTTTGCCACCTTCGAAGTTGGAAGACATCACCCCGTGTTTCGTGTACCGGCTTTGCCACAGTACGAAGCCATCGTGATGCTTGGCAGTGAGTACTACCATCTTCATGCCGGCGGCTTTCATGGCTTCACACCACTGGTCGGTATCGAGCTTTTTCAGGTCGAACACTTTGGGGTCTTCCATTCCGTTGCCCCATTCCATACGGGTGTAGGTGTTAGGTCCGAAGTGGATGAAGGCGATAAATTCATTTTGCAGCGCCGCCAATTGGTTGGGTGTGGGAATGATGTGGGCGGCTTTTTCTATGATCATTTCATTGGTGTCTGTAGTTTCGACCTTGATGGTGTTTTCGAATTCAGGTTCCTGATGCTGGGCATAGGCCGGCGAGAACAGGAAGAAACTACATAAGGCGGCGACAATTGGTTTTTTCATGGGATGAAATATTTATTGTATTAAAAGTTATTTGGGGTAAAGTTAAAAGAAAAAATCGGCATAAAGTTAAAGCGGGAGCAGTTTGTTATTGTGACTGCTCTCCGCTTTAATAAACACACAAAATTATATCCTATTTCGCTCTAAACATCCAAGTATTTTGCCAGCCATCTCCCTGACGCGCCAGAACGAGTTCTGTTTCAGTCAGTTTCATAATAACATAGTAATTGCCGGTGGCTCCGTCATTCAGGTAGTCTGCTCCATAAAGGATATTTGCTCCCGACAAGATTAGTCGTCTGTTTGCAAGATCCAGGTTGAAGAAACCTTTTGTTGTGGTTCCATCGGTTAGCTTTTTGGTGAAATTGGCTGCCGCGTTCAAATCAAAGGTCATTTCACCAACTTCCCAACCCATACTGATAACATCAGCCATGGGCACTTGCCACCATTCGGGAGCCATAGAACCCTGACCGCCGTTTCCATACACTGCCGGAAGTTTATCATTCCATACCCATGTTTTACCGTCGCTGCCATTGGTCAGTAAAGCCCACATCGGGTCTTTGAAGTAATCTTCGTCATTCTGAGAAACGGTTACCTTTTGGCTGGTCGAAACCATTCCACCTTTGTCTAATGCGTAGAATTTGATTTCATATTCACCGGCAAACCGTATTTCTACGGTATCTTTCATCTTATTGGAGAAGCCTACTACATAATCCCAATAGGGAAGAATGTCCAACGTCTTACTTTCAAGGTATATGATATTGTCTTTCTCCGTATTTTGGGTGATGGAAATATTCAAGTCACTCTCGGCTCTGACATCTCCCAATTCGGCAATGTCCGGACTACATGCTGTTCCCAACAACAAGACTCCTGTGATAGCAATAGCTAATTTATTAAAACTGTTTTTCATATCGTTTTCTTTTATGTGATTACCAACCCGGGTTCTGTATTAATACTCCTTCTGATAATGTAATTTGGTTATTGGGTATCTGTATGAGACCTCTGGTTTTTTTTATGTTATCGGCTTTGATGATGACCTTGTCATTTACTCCGCCGCTCAGTACGGGTACGCCACTTTCTTCGGCAATTGTGGCAGCAGCCACATCAATGCCCTGGCGCAACAAGTCCCAATAGCGTATGCCTTCCAGAGCGAATTCCACGCGACGCTCTGCCAACAGGTTTGCCTGGTTAACAGGCTTGCTGCCAAGTCCGGCGCGTGCACGTACGCTGTCGAAGTAACGCTGTGCGTTGACGCTTCCCAATTCGGCTGCCATCAATAACACATCGGCATAACGCATCACGACATAGTCCTGCGACTGTGCAGTCTGGAAATCACCTGCTCCTCCTTTCGTAGCCGATGTACCGTCGTAATAAGCCATCGGTGTATATTTCTTAATCGTATATCCGGTGTATTCGCGCTGGTCGGCTACATCGAACGTCTCATAGATTCCTTCGTTGACAATGTCGATGATAGATGCTGCCCGGCGTGTATCTCCGGCTTCATAAGCCTGCATCAACGCGGGGTGAACGGTGCATGCTCCCCAGCCTTTTCCGTAGGGCGACCAATTGGTGTTGCGCATACCGGTCATCACCAGCCAACTGTTTCCATCGTTATTTCCATTGTAATCGCTCGTATCGTTGAACTTCAATGCCAATACCGTTTCAATGTTTCCCCGTCCTGCATACGTCGATTCAAATCTGTACTCACCATCCACGGGAGTAGAGCTTGCGGGTTCCCACAGGTTTTTGTATTCGTCAACCAGGTCATACTCATTGCTGGTGATAACATCTTCCAGACCTTGAAGTACTCCGCTCTTGCTGACTCCGGCAAGTTCCTTTCCATAATAGCCTGTATAGTAGAGATAAACGCGGGCAAGAAATGCCTTGGCAGCATAGCAAGTGATGCGTCCGTCATTCTGGGCAGCTTCTGCTTTCGGGTAAGTATCGGCCGGAATATGGTTTGCTGCGTAAAGGAAGTCTTCAACAATGGTGGCATATACATCATCCGGGTTTGCCTGAGGAACATTGTCTACAGTAGGTTGCAATAACAAAGGAATATTCTCCCACAAACGAACCATCTCAAAGTACATCAATGCACGAAGTGCACGGGTTTCGCCTTCGATACGGTTTCTTGTATCCACATCTCCCTCTTTCCAGACAATCTGATCCAGCCTTGCAAGCAAGGTGTTACACCTGAATATGCCGGCATAATAGCTCTTCCATGTAGTCTCAAAGATATTGGCATCGGCCGGCGATTCGAGAATGTCGAAACGATCGACAACCTGGTAACCGCGGCCATCTCCGTTGCCGGTAGCGCCGAAACAATTGTCGCTCATTACTTCGGAGACGATGTAGAAGGCAAATCCACCATCCGACGTAACACGTTGCCAACCATCGTAGCAACCCACCAAAGCCATTTCTGCATCCTCAACGGATTTGTAATAATTGTCATCAAAAAGCAATGTTTTGGATGATGTGTCGAGGAAGTCTGTACATGAACCTAAGCTCAGGCAAACCACTCCTGACAGTATAGTGATATATATTTTCTTTAAATTCATAACTTAAGTTTTTTACGGATTAAAATTTAAGATTTACACCAAACAGAATAGTACGCGGACGTGGATAATAACCCAAATCAACACCGGAGGCCCAACCCTCCGTACCGTAACCAATCTCCGGGTCCATACCATCGTATTTGGTAAATGTGAACGCATTCTGTACCGAAGCATACAAACGACATTGGCTGATGAACTTCCAATGGATTAGTTTGGAGAAGTCGTATCCGAGGGTGATGTTGCTAATGCGCAGGTAATCGCCATCTTGTATATAGAGGTCAGAGAATTGCCAGTTGATATTGGCATCCGTTACCCGGGGTATCCGGTTGGAGGTGCCTTCTCCTGTCCAACGGTTCAGAATGGCTTTGGTGTAATTCCAGTGTTTGTCTTCGGGATGCCCGTACGACTGAACAATCTTGTTACCCGCTGCGCCGTTAGCAAATATGGAGAAATCAAAGCCCTTGTAGTCCAAGCTGACGTTGAATCCATAAGTAAAACTGGGCATACCGGACCCTAAATCTACCTTGTCGCTGATGTTAATCACACCATTCTTATCCTGATCGACGAACTTTACGTCGCCCGGTTTCACGTTGCCTTGCAGAATGCCGTTCCCTGCCTTTCTCCAGGCAGCTATTTCTTCCTCATTCTGAAATATTCCGGCAGTTTCGTATCCCCAGAAATATCCGATAGTATATCCGTTTTGAGCACGGTAGAACTCTTCGGCATTGGCATATAGCTGATTTGTTTGTCCGTGAATCATGCCATCGTCTGTGGGTATCTTGCCGACTTTGTTTTTATTGTAAGCGCCATTAAGTCCTATATTATAATGGAAGCTTTCTACGTTGTCGTTCCAGTTCAGAGCCAACTCAAATCCGGTGTTTTTCACATTTCCACCATTGATAATCGGAGGATTCGCCCCTGCGGTGCTCAAGATAGGTGCTAGTACCAGCCAATCTTTGGTTGTTTTGATGTAAAAGTCAGCGTTTACTCCTAAGCGGCTGTCCAGAAAACGTGCGTCGAAACCAATATTGGTTTGTTCCGAGGTTTCCCATTTCACGTAAGGGTTTGAAAGACGCACCGGATAGGAACCTTTCACATTGCTTCCGGCTCCCAACCTATTTCCGAAGATGTAGTTTGCGGCCGGATTGTCACTGCTTACATTGGTGGAGGTACTGATGGGTGAAGAGTACTGGTTTGGGTCAATGTCTTGGTTACCAACTTGTCCCCAGCTGAGTCGCAGTTTCAGAAAATCGAGCCAGCTTTGGGTTTTCTCCATAAAGGCTTCGCTGGTAATCACCCAACCTGCCGAAAACGAAGGAAAGTATCCCCAACGATGGCCTTTGGCAAAATTTGAAGAACCATCAGCGCGGAGTGTAGCGTTAAACAGATATTTCTCCAGATAGTTGTAACTGATACGTCCGAAATAAGACAGACTGCGAAAGTCATTGTCCGGTTTTCCACCTACAACTTTTGTCTCCACGATGGTACCGTCTTTATCGTGAGCTTGCCCTGTAGTATTGGCAATGTACGCATGCGAGAAGTCATTGAACTGACTCAACAGATTCCAGTTGCTTGCGCTTACTCCAATCCCTTCGTATCGCTTCGCTTCTATACCGACCAGAGTAGTGAATATATGGTTGTCGGCTATCTTAAAATCATATCCGGCGGTATTTATCCACGTAAGTGTATGTCCCTTGTTGGCTCTTTGATTGACAGTGGCGTGGTCATCATTATATGCGTATAAAGAGAAGCGGTAAAGCGGAGTATAGCTTCTGTAGTCGCTCGAATGATAATTGATACCCAAAACAGTTTTCAGCTTTAAGCCTTTCACGAGTTCCAACTCTGCATAGAGGTCGGTAATAAGGCGTTGTGTATTGTTTTGGTTATTTGTATTAGTCATCATCAATCCATAAGGGTTACCATCGGCATTGAACCAGGGAGAGTTGGTGTTGTCGTTGAATGGGCTACCATACAGATTGTTGTCACTATACACCGGTGAGAGTGGAGACGCCATAAATGCGCCACGAAATGTGTTATTATATTGATTACCTACTTGAATACCTGTGTTCTTGATATAACTAAAGTTTAAGTGTTGTCCTACTTTCAATACATTCTTATACAATTTGTGTTCTGTGTTGATGCGGAAGCCATAGCGTTCGTAGTTGGAAACATCCGCCCCGCCTACAATACCTTCCTGAGATAAATAGCTCAATGACAATGAATATACAGATGCCTCGGTCCCTCCATTGAAACTTAATGCATAGTTTTCTGTTTTAGCATCGTCTTTAAACATTTGGCTCACCCAGTCGGTATCTGCCAGACCTTCCATTGCATCAAAGTCTTTTAAATCGTCACCTGAGTTTACAGCTTGTTCATTCATGATCATTTTATACTCCTCAGCATTCAGCATTTTTGTTTTGCGAGCTACATTCTGTACCCCATAATAGGCGTCGAACGATACCTGCCCCTTGCCTTTTTCTCCCTGTTTGGTGGTCACCAATACAACGCCATTGGCTGCCTGAGCACCATAGATAGCGGCAGATGCCGCATCTTTCAAAACATCAATCGACTCGATATCCGAAGAGTTCAGTGTCGAAATATCTCCTTCAATTCCATCTATAATATAAAGAGGTGAAGCATTGCCCACTGTGCCCAAACCACGAATCGTTACTTTCATATCTGCACCGGGTTGTCCGGAGGTAGAGATGATGCTTACCCCGGGAGTCTGCCCTTGCATGGCTTGCAACGGACTGGTAGTGTTTAGTTTTGCCAGGGTTTCGCCCTTCATTTGCGCTGTGGCTCCGGTATTTAGCTTTTTCTTTTGGACGCCATAACCAATCACCACTACTTCGTCGAGCGCATTGTTGTCTTCTGCCAACGTCACATTAATGACAGTTTGGTTGCCGATTTTGATTTCCTGGTCTACATAACCTACATACGAAAAAACCAAGGTTTCTCCACTACGAACATTCAGGGAGTATTTACCGTCAATATCGGTAATTGTTCCATTGGATGCTTCTTTTATCCGGACACTGACTCCAATAAGAGGTTCACTGTCGGCTGATGAAGTAACAATGCCTGTCACTGTCCTTTCTTGAGAAGGATTTGCTCGTAATGCCATTGACTGGAACAGCAATAGCATAATACACATAATACCGCATAAACGGGAGTTTATGCATTTTCGGAAAAGAGTGTTTCTCATCTGTACACAAATTTTAATGTTAATACTGGTTGTTTTTAATATTAAGTAGACATGCACTTAGTATGAGGCAAAGATAACTATTGGGGTTCGACAAGGAAGGCCGTAATGTTTCACATATCAGACACCTGCCCCGGCTGTTGGCATGTATTTATGTTACAAAAGAGAGGAAGTTATGTTAAGTCAGTCTCGTAATATGCTATCATTCAGTAGTTTACGTACAAGACATGTATTATATACCCATGCACACAAACGATGGAGGAATATTGGTCATCTCATTTTTTTTTGCGAATATTGTAGTCGTTATCTATATTCAAATATCATGAAACGATTAATCCTGACTTTGTTAGGCTCTTGTTGCTTAACATTTCTATTCGGCATAAACGAATTTGCTTTCAAACATCTGGGAGTAAATGATGGGCTTTCCAACAGCCAGATTAACTATATTACCAAAGATTCCCAAGGCTTTATGTGGTTCTCAACCCCCTACGGACTCAACCGATATGACGGCTATGTATTTAAAGTATTTACCCGAAACAGTAAAAACCCTTATTCCCTACCCGATAACGAGATTTATGACGTACAAGAAAATGCCGACGGATTACTTTGGGTACATACGGCACATTTAGGATATGTATATTATGACCCGGAAAAAGAAACGTTCCATCCGGCGGCGCCTTTGTTGGAAAAGAAATATGGAATTCCGGATTCTCCTTATCAGATGTACATAGATAAAGAAAAAAACATCTGGTCGTATGCCGACAACGGAACGCATTGCTATAATATAAAAGAAAAAAAGCTTTATTTTTATCCGGTTGAGGAGAAATTGAAAGAACAGTCTGTAGGTCTTATCTCTTTTGCAGAAGATGAAAACGCCATCGTATTACTCTATTCCAATGGCTATTTTGAGTTGGTAGACCGAAAGACGAAAGAAATAACGCATCGCAACCGGCAACTTGTTCATACCGCAAATATCGAATCCCGGCAATATGGAATGCTTATTGATGCCGACGGAGACTATTGGGTGTATGGCAATGATGGTATATGGGTATATTATGTTGGCGAAAACAAATGGCAACACATCAGCGCCCGAAAGGATTCGCCTTATGTACTCTCTTCTGATAACAATGTGAAAGCAATAAAAAAGGATACGAAAAACCAAATCTGGATAGCTATAGACCACGGAGGAATCAACATTATCAATAAAAATCTGCATACTATAAAGTATCTCCAAAATGATGTATTCAGCGAAAGGAGCATTCTTCAAAACAGCATAAATACGTTCTACTGCGATGAGAGTGGTGGAGTATGGATAGGCTATTATAAAAGAGGTATTTCCTATTATAACGAGAGTATATTCAAGTTCCGCACAGACCATCTGTTGGAGTTTAACCAAACTAAGAATTTTACTCCCGATGTAAATGCGATTTCCGAAGATAAGCAAGGTAACTTATGGATTGGAACCAGCAGTGGACTTATCTCCATGAACCGTGAAACCGGCGTACGAAAAATATACCAACATGAATCGAACAAGAATTCATTGTCAGGAGATGTAATCGTAAGTATGTTGAAAACCAAAGATGGGAAAACATGGATAGGAACTTTCCTCAATGGACTTAATGCGTTTGATGGACAGTCTTTTACGCATTACAGGCATCACCCGGAAAATTCCAACTCTCTTGTTAATGATAATATATGGTCATTGGCCGAGGGTAACGACGGGTATATTTGGATAGGTACGCTGGGAAACGGATTGCAAGGCCTCAACCCCCATACCGGAAAATTCACCTACTATCCTCAACCGGGTACAGGATATGAAGCGGAGTATGTGACATCCATTCTTGTGGGACGTGATACAAACATATACATGGCAACAACTAACGGTATAACAGTTTATTCACCATCGACCAATACATTCGAGAAATGGCTGACAAATAAAAAAGGAACGCAGAGATTTTCGCACTCAAACCTGAATGAGATTTATGAAGACAGCCGGGGACTGCTCTGGGTTGCTACTGCCGAAGGTCTTAATGTTTATGACCGTAAAAACGATGAAATCATCCTACCCATAAATGATGCGCCCCTGGGAAATGAAATTATTCAGGCCATTATAGAGGATAATAAAAAAAATATGTGGATTACGACTACCAACAGTATATTCAATATTATGGTAAACATTGCTCCCACAACAGGGACATATACTTTCGTCAGCCACCGTTATGGCGAATTGGATGGCTTGCAGGGACAACAATTCAACTCACGTGCCATAGTCAAAACCTTCCGGGGAGAAGTTATTGCCGGAGGTGTTCAGGGATTAAGCTTTTTCGACCCCGAAGAACTAAAATACAACGATAACACTCATAAAATAGAATTTACAGAGATCCTACTTTTTAACCAGAAAGTTGAAATAGACAGTGTATATAACGGAAATCGTATTTTAACCCGCTCTCTTAACCATACAGAAAGTATCAAACTAAAATACGAACAAAATGTTTTTTCCATTTCCTTCTCGGCAATGAATTACATTTTGCCTGAGAAAACCAAATACATGTATATACTCGAAGGATTTAATCAGGATTGGCTTACTACGGACATCAACAGCCTGACATATACCAATCTGGCACCCGGGGAATATACTTTAAAAGTGAAGGCTATCAACAGTGATGGTTTTAGCAACCATGAAACATCCGAACTCAAAATCATAATTGCACCCCCTTTCTGGGCATCGCCTATAGCTTACATTATATACTCTATAATGATAATAGGTATACTTCTACTGGGCCGCAGACAGATATTGCGTAACGAACGACATAAATATAAGCTGATACAAATAGAACAGGAAGCACAGCAGAAGCATGAAATTGATGATATGAAACTGCGTTTCTTCACTAACATAAGCCATGAATTGCGCACACCGCTTACATTGATTATTTCGCCTCTGGAAAATGTAATCAAACAGATTGAAAGTAAAGACCAGAAAAACAAACTGGAGATGGTGCATCGCAATGCAATGAGGTTGCTTGGCATGGTTAACCAATTGCTCGATTTCAGGAAGAGCGATGTAAAAGGTCATCAGTTTAATCCTGCTCAGGGAAATATCGTTGATTATATCCATAATGTCAGCAACTCTTTCAGTGAATATTCGGAAAAGAAAAATGTACGCCTGTTCTTTTTCTCGGCTGTCAACGAATTATTCATGGTGTTTGACGAAGATAAAATGAGTAAAATAATAATGAATTTGTTATCTAATGCCTTTAAATTTACTCCAGAAGGGGGAAAGGTAGATGTTTCACTGGACTGGCTACCTGCTACAGATGGGCAACCGGAGCAGTTCGAAATTAAAGTTTCGGATACAGGCATTGGTATTAAAGATGAAGACAAAAAACTTATATTCGAACGGTTCTATCAGGTTCGACAAAAAGAAGGACAGAAAACGGATGGAAGCGGCATCGGGCTGCATCTGGTTAAAGAATTTGTTTCCCTGCACAATGGTGCTATTACCGTACTCGACAATGTGGGTAAGGGAAGTGTATTTATTGTTACGATTCCGATTGTTCGGGTACAAGTAACGCAAGAACAGAAAGTTAAGCCCATGCAGGAGAACATAGAAACACCTGCAGAGATTTCAGTGGTTGACAATCCCCTTAATGACGATGTGACTCAAACGAAGAGAGAACTGCCTCTTATTCTTATCGTTGATGATAATGAAGATTTTCGTCATTTCATGTGCGATAGTTTATCTACTGAGTATAGAATTGAAGCTGCAGCAGATGGAGCTAAAGCATGGGCTATGATACCTGAATTACAACCGGATATAATTATAAGTGATGTGATGATGCCTGAAATGGATGGAAATGAACTGTCCAAATTGGTAAAAACAGATATACGGACTTCGCACATCCCTTTAATCTTACTCACAGCCCGTTCGGCCAAAGAACAGAAGTTGGAAGGATTGGAAAGCGGCGCTGATGATTACATCACTAAGCCGTTCGACTTTGACATACTAAGTTTGCGTATAAAAAGACTAATAAAGCTCCGACAAAAACGTCAGGAGAACTTTAACCCGAAAATGGAGATTACTCCCAGTGAAATCACAATCACTTCACTGGACGAGAAATTGATAAAGAAAGCCATTCAATATGTAGAAGACAATATCAGCCGGAGCGAACTTTCGGTTGAAGAGCTTAGTAGTGAATTGAATATGAGCCGGGTACATCTATATAAGAAGATTCTATCCATCACAGGAAAAACACCTATTGAGTTTATACGTATTATCCGATTAAAGCGTGCCGCACAGTTTCTGCGTGAGAGCCAACAGAATGTATCTGAAATCGCTTATCAGACAGGGTTCAGCAATCCGAAATTCTTTAGGAAATATTTCAAGGAAGAGTTTGGTGTTTTGCCTTCTGAGTATCAATATAAAAAGGGAAAATAAGAAACCGGAAAGAGGTATTTAACGAAATATCCCCCAAGCTAATACATTACTGCCGCTTCCGTACCTTGCTTGCGCAACAAAACATACCCTTTGTTTTCTGGTTATTTTCCGAATTTTACAACATGAAAACATCAATGAGTCAAATCGTATGAGAAACTTAAAACAAAGTTTATGGGTGCTTGTATGCCTGTCACTATCCTCATGTGCAGAACAAAGTTATGAGAAGACACAGGACGGCATCATCATTAACCTACAACAAAAGCAATCTACAGATGCAGGGAGGGTTAGATTGCAAGTAATTAACGACAAGGTAATTCGTGTTTCGGCTACCCCCGGAAAACATTTCTCGAAAGAGGAAAGTCTGATAATTGTTCCGCAGGCAGAAAGCCAAAGTTCGTTCTCGGTAGAAGAAGCAGAGCGACAACTAACCCTCAATACAGCTACCTTGCAAGTAATCGTAGACCGCAATACCGGAGAAGTGGTGTTTGCCGATAAAAACAGGAATGCCATTCTACGCGAAAATGAAGGAGGAGGAAAGACTTTCACCCCCATTACTGTAGAAGGTACGGAGGGATATGCCATGCGACAAATATTCGAGTCACCCGCAGATGAAGCATTCTACGGATTAGGCCAGCATCAGGCCGACGAATTTAATTATAAGGGAAAGAACGAAACGCTGCTACAGTATAATACAAAAGTATCTGTACCCTTTATCCTATCCAATAAAAACTACGGCATCCTTTGGGATAACTATTCGTTGAGTCGTTTTGGTGACCCACGCGAATACGCGCAACTAAACGAAAACTTCAAACTGTATGACGCCCAAGGGAAAGAAGGCGGATTGACAGCCATATACACTCCCGCCTCAAAAGACAAGCTTGCGGTGGAACGTACGGAAAGTACAATCTGCTATGAGGATATAAAGACAATAAAAAATCTGCCTGAAGATTTTCCCTTAGCCGGTTCATCAGTGAAGTACACCGGTGAAATTGAATCTAAGGAAAACGGCGTGTATCGTTTTCATCTTCATTATGCCGGATATGTAAAAGTCTATGTCAACAACCAACTGATTGTTCCCGAACGCTGGCGTACAGCCTGGAACCCTAACGGCTATAAATTTTCGCTTAATCTCGAAGCCGGCAAACGTGTTCCTGTCCGCATTGAGTGGAAGCCCGACGGGGGTGAGTCATACTTGGGATTGAGAGCATTAAGCCCGGTTAGCGAACACGAACAGAATAAACTGTCTATCCAGAGCGAAATGGGCAACGAAATGGACTACTATTTTGTTTATGGCAACAATATGGACGAAGTAATCAGTGGCTATCGTACCCTTACCGGAAAAGCTCCCATCATGCCTAAATGGGCTATGGGTTTTTGGCAAAGCCGTGAACGGTACAAAACACAGGAAGAAATACTGGATGCATTGAAAGAGTTCAGGAAACGCCATATTCCTATTGATAATATCGTACTCGACTGGAATTACTGGGAAGATGATGCCTGGGGAAGCCATGAGTTTGATAAAAAGCGTTTCCCTAATCCAAAAGCTATGGTAGATTCTATACATGCGATGCATGCACAGATGATGATTTCCGTCTGGCCGAAGTTCTATGCAACTACCGAACATTTTAAGGAATTTGATGAAAAAGGTTGGATGTATCAACAGGCGGTAAAGGATAGTATTCGCGATTGGGTCGGTCCCGGCTATGTAGGTTCTTTCTATGATGCTTACGCCGAAGATGCCCGTAAACTTTTCTGGAAACAGATGAAAGACCATCTCTATCCGTTGGGAATTGATGCTTGGTGGATGGATGCCAGCGAACCGAACGTACGTGACTGCACAGATATGGATTACCGTAAGGCTCTTTGTGGTCCTACCGCGCTTGGCCCTTCTACTCAATATTTCAATGCCTATGCTTTGATGAATGCACAGGCCATTTATGAAGGTCTTAGAGAGGAAGACCCTAATCGCCGGGTGTTCCAACTCACCCGTTCAGGTTTTGCCGGGTTGCAACGCTATGCAACAGCCACATGGAGCGGTGACATTGCTACCCGCTGGGAAGATATGAAAGCCCAGATTTCTGCAGGATTGAATTTTGCCATGAGTGGTATTCCATATTGGACAATGGATATCGGCGGATTCTGCGTGGAAAGCAGGTACGTAAACGCACAAATCGAATATAATAGGACAGGCAAGGAAAATGCAGATATGAAAGAATGGCGAGAGCTAAACACCCGCTGGTATCAGTTCGGGACATTTACTCCACTGTTCCGCGCACATGGGCAGTATCCATTCCGCGAAGTATATAATATTGCTCCTGAAAATCATTCTGCCTATAAATCTATTACAGCATACACCAAATTGCGCTACCGTATGATGCCTTATATTTACTCGTTGGCAGGAAAGGCTTATTTTGATGATTACACCATAATGCGATCCTTGGTTATGGACTTTGGTAAAGACAAACAGGTGGAAAATATTGGAGACCAGTATATGTTTGGGCCTTCGCTTATGGTATGTCCTGTTTACGAATACGGTGCCCGTAGCCGTGAGGTTTATTTCCCGGCTACCACCGGATGGTACGATTTCTATACCGGAAAATATATCGGAGGTGGTCAGCAACAAACCGTTGGTGCGCCTTACGAACAAATTCCACTCTATTTCTGTGAAGGTTCTATCATACCTATAGGCTCGGAAATTGAATATGTCGATGAGAAGTTGTCTGAGAACATTACCCTGTATGTATATGCCGGTCGGAATAGCACATTTACTCTGTATGAAGATGAAGGCGTGAATTATAATTATGAAAAAGGGCAATATAGCATGATTCCAATAATATACGACGATGCATCGCACACATTAGTTATCGGCGACCGTCAGGGTGAATATTCCGGCATGCTTAAGAACCGGGCATTTAATGTGGTATTTGTTGATAAGAAGAATCCAAAACCTTTCAATGCGAACACAAAGGGAGTAGAAATTCTATATGATGGAAAAAAGAAATGGTGCACTGTACAGGCGTATGATGAATGAGGGTAACTTTAGGTAATAACGCCTTTGTATTGAATTCATCAAAAACATAATGATATTTCTTATACATATATTCTCTCATTACCTGCCTATTCAATATTAAAATACCCCCTCCAGAACATATTCTGGGAGGGGTGAAATCACTATACGACTGAATAGGGTTCAGTATACGACTGAATGCCATTCAGTATACGATTGAACCCTATTCAGTATACGACTTAATTGGCATCCTCTTGAACCCCTATCCCGGGAGACAGCAAAAGGAAGAGAATTTGTAAACTATTCCCCATTCCTCATTCCTTATTCCCCACTTCTCATTCCTCAAAATCAGCACCCCAAAATAAATCCATTCAATAAAATCGGATAGCGCAAGCAGAATATCTGAAGTTATTCTGTATCTTTGTATTCACTATCATTTCGCATGTCCTACTATAAAAGCAGTAGCTATGAGTAAACTTTATCCCATCGGTATCCAGAACTTTGAGAGTCTTCGCAAGGATGGCTATATGTATATAGATAAAACCGCCTTGATTTATAAGATGGTGAAAACAGGACGGTATTACTTCCTCAGCCGTCCGCGCCGCTTCGGCAAGAGCTTGCTGATTTCTACGCTCAGAGCCTACTTTGAAGGCAAGAAAGAACTCTTCGAAGGACTGGCAATGGAACAGTTGGAAAAGGACTGGACACGACACCCCGTTCTGCACCTGGATTTGAATATAGAGAAATATGATGTACCCGAAAGCCTGGACAGGATACTCAACGAAGCATTAGTGAGGTGGGAAAAAGTATATGGCGCCGAACCTTCGGAAACATCTTTTTCCCTGCGCTTTGCCGGTATCATCCGGCGCGCCTGCGAACAAACGGGGCAACGCGTCGCTGTCCTCATAGACGAATACGACAAGCCCCTGCTGCAAGCCATCGGGAACGAAGAACTGCAGAAGTCTCTACGGAATGCACTGAAACCCTTCTACGGCACACTGAAAAGCCAGGACGAATACATCAAATTCGTCATGCTGACAGGCGTAACCCGCTTCGGTAAGGTGAGCGTATTCAGTGACCTGAACAATCTGGAGGATATCTCCATGTGGAATCAATACGTCAGTATCTGTGGCGTCACGGAACAGGAATTGCATGATAATCTGGAAGCAGAGCTTCATGAATTGGCCGATGCCCAGGGAATGACGTATGAGGAGGTTTGCAGCAAACTGAAAGAATGCTACGATGGCTATCATTTCACATCCAATTCCATCGGTATCTACAATCCGTTCAGTTTGCTCAATGCCTTTAAGCGTAATGAATTCGGCAGCTACTGGTTTGCCACAGGTACGCCCACTTATCTGGTGGAACTGCTGAAGAGTCACGATTACAATCTGGCGAATATCACGCGCGACGAAACGCCATCCTCCATACTCGAAGGCATAGATACTATGGATACCGACCCTATCCCCGTGATTTACCAGAGCGGCTATCTCACCATAAAATCAAATGGCGAACGTGCCGGCAATTACCGTCTGGGATTCCCCAACCGCGAAGTAGAAGAGGGCTTCACTCAATTCCTGCTCCCCTTCTACGTGAATTCCAATGCTTCGAAATCTGCTTTTGGGATTCAGAAATTCATCGACGAGGTAGAGGCCGGAGACTACGACGCCTTCTTCCACCGCCTGCAAGGTTTCTTTGCCGATACTCCCTACGAGTTGGTTCGCGACCTGGAGTTGCATTACCAAAACGTCCTGTTCATAGTCTTCAAACTTGTCGGCTTCTATGCCAAAGCAGAATATCACACAAGCGCCGGACGCATTGACCTTGTCCTTCAGACGGACAAGTTCGTCTACGTCATGGAATTCAAGCTGGACGGCACGGCAGAAGAGGCGCTCAGGCAAATCAATGAAAAGCAGTACGCCCTGCCGTTTGAGCATGACTCCCGGCAACTATTCAAAATAGGAGTGAACTTCTCCGCCAAGACGCGGAATATTGAGAAGTGGTTGGTGGAATAAGGGAAATGTATTAGGAAAGCTTTCTGACTTTGCAGGATTATTAATCTTCCCCATGTTTGTGGCGGCAGTAATTCTCAAATTGAATAAATCAATTTCTATCATAACAGGCATTGTTAATCCTGCCGTTAAGCCATTACCTGATAAACTACCATCCATTCAATCCCATTCTAAGAAATGAACGAATCAAGGCTTTTTCAAGGTTTGCTTTATTGGGAATCTCATTCTTTGCTTTCTGTGCTACTTCATTAATGAGGAGCGAAATACCGCGGGGAACTATCTATATCGGAGATGCTTATAACATAAAACTGCCGAAAGACTCTGTGATTGCCTCCATACTGAGGCTTGGATATAACTGTGATTTCTATGAAGGAGATTCTGCTGTTGTCGACTCTGTTATCCGACCTGTTACCTATCTTGCACCCTATTATCAAACAGATAATATAATCCGGACTTATGGCGATTCGATAATAAGCGACACTACCGCAAGTGTAAAATATCGACTGGAAGAGGTAAAACCTAACAGGACAAGACTGACCATCATAAATGTGACGTTTCCCCAAGAAGGCAATATACAAGATTGGAGAACACTGAAACACTTGAGTGAACAATATTCACGATGGCTTAACCAGAATTGGATAGAAAAAGTGAAATAAGGACGTTGCGCAATGAGCGTTCTTTCGTCTCTAATGAAGTTATGTTTATGATGTAACGTTGCCGGAATGATAGCAAATCGGTCGGTTTGTTATTCAATATGACATCATATCTTTGTTTTGTGTGACATATCCTGTTTCACAGACTTCCCATCTGGAATATTCTATGAATAAAAGAAGAATAAACATACTGCATTTCTGCATATTCTTGCAGCGTTGCAGGCTTTTTATGCAGAAAAGGATTGCTTCTTCCAGGTGAAAGGGTCACTACTTATGAGTAGAACATCAACTACCTATAAGTAAAACACTAACTACCTGTAAGTAGATGGTTCACTACCTATGGGTAGTTGACTCGTTACTTATAGGTAGTTGACTCATCCTGTCCGTTTTTTCTTTTCTTAACCCACTTTCAGGAGATATTTTGTTCCAGAATAAATGTAAGTATTTCGATATTGCACTGTCAGTCTGTCACTTACTGATTTTCGCTCGCGTATTTCCAGCCACGCGGACATCCGGGCGGAAATAACGCATTCTCGACTGATTAGAAATACAAAATGTCAGTAGCTTTACAAAATGTCAGTGGCTTTTCTCGACAGTATAGAGCTGGACATTGCAAGTGTCCATATCAATAAAAGAATAAAACTCATAGGAGGCAGGATTACCGGCGCCTGCAGTTTCACCGTTTTTGGCATCCTCTGCGGTTTCCCACTTCACTAGGTCAACCCATGTGTCGCCGGCACGAAGCACTTCCCAGGAAATGAAGCCCTTTTGTTGGGACAGCACTTCGTTATGACACTTCTCCGATGCGATCAGGAAATCCTCCACAGATACGTCTGTCTTGAGTTTGTAAGATATAAACCAAATGGCGTTCATTATACTTTCTTTTATTTGTTTAAACTGTAAATTCCCGGTGGCATTTAATAAATGCACGTGCCGGGTAATGCTGCGGTAAAGATAAACAAATAGTGTGAGAATTTTATGCTTGATGCGTTACTTTTATATTTGATTATTTCTTAAGTGAATAGTGTGATAAAGAAATTATTCGTATTTTTGTGCAAGTTCCCTTATACTGCGTATGAACGCACAAAGGATGGTGAATGGAATTATTTATGTATATCTAAATACAAGTTTTATGATACGGAATAGATACATTTTATGCTTAGCGCTATTGCTATTTGCATGCACATCTTCTGCTCAAAGCAGATATGCTCTCTCCTTTTCCGATTACATGGATGGGAAGTTTACCACAGTAGAGAATCTGACTATTGAATCCAGATCCAAGAGTAAGAGATTCTGGAGTGGAGGAGCCGATTTTAAACCGAAGACAAATGATAAACAGACAGATAAACTGTTGAAGAAGGAAGTGAAGTACATCATACATCAGGATACCTTGTACGTAAACTGCCGGCAATTAAGATATGAGGGATGCAAGTTTGGCAATTGGTATGCGCCCGGTTTCCGTTTCGGTACCGACAGGATTTGTTTTATCGGCATTAAGATTGGCAAAGAGCAGACAAATGAGCAAGTTGCTGCCGGTATATTTTTTGGTGCTATAGGTGGGGCTATCGTAGCGTCCAAACAACTGAAGAACAGAGTCTGTTATCTGGTAGAATCGGATAATAAGAAAGTGAAGCTTATTACTAAAGACAATATGAGAACCATCTTGCTGAACTACCCCGAATACTTGCAGGAATACAATGCCTTGCCCGAAAAGGAGAAGGAATCGGCAGATGTAATTATGGAGTATCTTATTAAAACGAATTTGTTAATGAGATATTAGCCTCCATTATCATGCTTTAGGAGTTACGAGGAGATAAAGCATACAGCAATACTAACTTATCTAAACTCCACCGCAATCTCCACAGGTCGGCTCCCGGACGTCCATTCCGGCCCCTCCCGGATGAGACGTATGGCTTCCTGATCCAAAGATTCGCAGAGACTTTTCTTGACCCTGATATTGAAAGGACGACCCTCATTGTTAACAAAGAAAGTCAGCACGACCATACCTTTAACTTTGGCACAAGCCTCGTCGGCAGGGCGAACCAGGTTCTTCTTCAGATATCTCCTGTACTGCTTCATGCCGATGACAGGTTCCGGAATACCGGCACTCTTCAGTGTATCCTGCAAGGCTTTCGTGTCAGACATTTTCTTCTGCGTTCCGTGTCCCACTACTACGACCTCATGAAGTATCTCGTTTTCAGCTCTGTGTTGCACCTTCGCCCTTTCCTTGCTCCTTGCCTCAGCAATCTTCTCGGATTGTATTTTCTGCATCATTTCCGCATCACTTTTCTTCTGCATCATTTCAGCATCGTTTCTCTTCTTCATCATTTCAGCAGCAGCGACAACGTCAGAATCAGCAGCAGCAACGTCAACGGCAATATGAGAATCAGCAACGTCAGCATCAGAATAAACATCAACAGCTTCAATTTCAACATTAGAATCTTTCACTATTGTTAGAATCTCCTCGTCTTTCACTTCCTCTATATCTGCTGTTATTACCGACTGGGCAACAGGTTTGTTTTCCGCCTTTGCTATATTCCTCGTCATCTCCTTTGCATCCGGAAGTTTACCGGAATCAGGCAGCGTCTTTTCTGTGGATGCAGGCGCAATCTCTTCCTCGTAAACAATATCAGGAGCAGCCGCCGTTCCGGGAATACCCTCTTTGGCAATAAACGAATGCTCTCCCATGTCCTTTTTCAGCAACAGGAAGTAACTGCTGATACCTATTCCTATAACCAGACAGGCAGCAATGCTCCAGGTGATGGCATACGTATTCCGTTTCTTTTTAGAATGCGCCGTCACCTTCACCCGCTTCGAATGCGCCGCCACCTTCATCCGCAATTGCTCGATTCGTTGTTCATGCTCTCCCTCCACTTGCCGGTACCCATCCATAGCATCGGCAAGGAAAGGGTCTTGCATCGACTCTTTTTCCAGCCGATGTGCTTCCTGTCCTTTGCGGAGTCCTCGTATGTAGTCCAATAGTTTCATAGGGTTTGTTTCTTAATACAGATTTTTAAGTTTCGCTTTCCGTTCTGGATATAGCTTTTCACATTGTTCAGAGTAAATCCGGTTTGCTCGGCGATGTCTGCATACGACATCTCTTCTAAAAAGAAACGCCGGATGCTGCTCCGTTGTTCTTCGGGCAGCTTCTCCAGGCAGTGGTACAGTGCCGTCAACTGCTCTTCCGAACTTTCCTCCTCACTTAATAGATGCAGAAATTCATCGGATTCCATAATGTTAACGGTATAATCGAGTGTAATTTCTTTGTTTTCCTTGCGCAGTAGTTGCAGGCAGTGATTTTTGGCTACACGGTAAAGCCACGGTCGGAAGACTTGTATCTCGTAATTGCCGACTTTGGACAACAGGTCTTCGAACAATTGCATGACGGCTTCCTGCGCCCGGTCTTCGTCATGCAGATACTTCAGGCAAAGTCCGTACAGCAGCGGGATATAGCGGTTGTACAGTTCACCGAAATATTCCGTGTCTCCGGACTTGGCATAGTATGCCAGTAGTTCCTCGTCCGACAGCTTCGATATGTTTCTCTTAAAGAACAGCAATTATTAAAGGGCAGCAGTTTTTTCGTTGCCAAAGATAGGTATATACCATTAAAAACAGCAACGTAAGAAAGAAAAATAAAAAAACTTCGCCCTGTTTTTATGGAATCTCTGTGAAATCTGCATCTCTATAGTAAAAGCGATTAATTGTAATATTTAAAATGATAAAGTTATGAAGACAAATCAGTTCAGAGCGATGATGCTCGCAGTTATGTTAGTGATTATTACGTTGGGCAGTGCATGCTCGCAGACGTTGACGGTGAAGGGAACGGTTACGGATAGTTCCAACGGTTCTCCCCTCGCAGGATGTTCGGTAAGTATAAAAGGTACGGAACGCAAGACTGTTACGAACAGCACAGGGCAGTACAGTATTGGTGCGAAGAAGGGTGAAGTTCTTGTTTTCGTCCATACAGGGTTTAAAAAGGCGGAAAGAACAATACGTTCGGAAAAGATGGATGTGGCTCTTAAGGTGGCTATTGTAGTTGCCGAACCACCGGCTGTACTTCCTGAGTCAGTGATTGTAATGGAAGATCAAATGGAAGTTCTGTATGAACAGGAAGTTGTTGCGACTGCATATCAACAGAAAAGGGCATTATCAAGAAATGCGGTCGCTAAAAGTATGCCAATCCATAGTGTATACGATTCAATGGAGGCGGAAGAATATACGGCTATCAGCGAAAATGGCTTCAAGCAAGTTGACGAGGCTCCGCTTTCTACCTTTTCTATTGATGTGGATGCGGCGTCTTACAGCAACATGCGCCGTCTTTTAAATAGTGGCACGTTGCCTGCGCCGGATGCCATACGGACGGAGGAACTGGTGAACTACTTCTCGTACAATTATGCCAAACCTACCGGAAGTGACCCGGTGAAGATAACCATGGAAGCAGGCGCCTGTCCCTGGGATGCAACCCGCCGCCTTGTCCGCATCGGACTGAAAGCGAAGGAGATACCTACCGACAATCTTCCCAAAGCCAACCTGGTGTTCCTGATTGATGTTTCCGGTTCCATGTGGGGAGCTACCCGTTTGGACTTGGTGAAATCATCGCTGAAGCTGCTGGTTAATAACCTGCGCGACAAGGATAAAGTAGCCATCGTGGCGTATGCAGGCAGTGCAGGTCTGGTGCTGGGTTCTACTTCCGGCAGCGACAAGCAGAAGATACGCGAAGCGATAGACGGACTTACATCGGGTGGCTCTACGGCAGGGGGCGCCGGTATCCAGCTTGCTTACAAGGTGGCTAAAGAGAACTTCGTTACCGGAGGAAACAATCGTGTCATCCTTTGTACGGACGGGGATTTTAATGTGGGCGTTTCATCTGTCGGAGGTCTGGAGCAACTGATTGAGAAAGAACGGAAGAGCGGTGTATTCCTCACGGTGTTGGGTTATGGAATGGGAAATTACAAGGATAACAAAGTCCAGACGCTGGCCGAAAAAGGGAATGGGAATCATGCCTATATTGATAATATTCAGGAGGCGAACCGCTTTCTGGTGGGTGAGTTCGGCGCATCGCTCTATACGGTGGCGAAGGATGTGAAGTTGCAGGTGGAGTTCAATCCCGCCCGGGTACAGGCATATCGCTTGATTGGTTACGAGAGCCGTTTGCTGAAGGACGAAGACTTCAATAATGATGCAAAGGATGCCGGAGAACTGGGAGCGGGGCATACGGTGACGGCATTCTATGAAGTGATTCCCGTAGGTGCAGAGAATAACTATATAGGAAAGGTGGACGACTTGAAGTATCAGGCAAAACGAAAAGAAGCGGTGAAACCTACCGGTTCCAATGAATTGCTAACCGTAAAACTGCGCTACAAGGAGCCGGATAAGGATGTGAGCAAAAAGATGGAGCTTCCTTTCGTGGACAACCGGGGCAATCAGGTTTCTTCCGATTTCCGTTTTGCTGCTGCTGTGGCTATGTTTGGACAGTTGCTTCGGGGGTCTGATTATAAGGGAGATGCAAGCTATGAGAAAGTGATAAGTCTCGCCGGGCAAGGGCTGAGTAATGATGATAAAGGATACAGGAGGGAATTTATCCGCTTGGTTGAGGCGGCGAAGGGGCTGGCTCGTTAGTAGAGGCGGAGTGCACTCGCGGAAGATGAGGAGTGCTTCGTGATGGCTTGTCGACAATAATATTTACTGAATGACAATCTCCCGGGTTGATATGGCTAAGATAGTTTGTTGAGCACTATAGTTGCTCAAAAACCCGTCCGGAAGGCATTCTGAAAGGGGGTATAATCACTATACGACTGAATAGGGTTCAGTCGTATAGTGAATGCCATTCAGTCGTATAGTGAATCAGGCTCAATATGCGGGCTGATTTATGAAGGGTAATTCAGGTCTGTATTTGTATTCTTTTCTGCCCATCAACAGCTTGTTGCCGTTTTGCTGTATTGCGGAATTGTTAAACTTCGCTTTGCTAAGAGCCTGTTTAAATTTAAAGTCTCCGCTTTGCTTAAGTTCAAAGAATATATTGCTACTTTTGCCGCAGATAGGTTAATTCACGAACCTGCATTATTCATACATGCAGGAGTTAGAGGAGTTAAAGGAGCTATCAGCCTACAAGTTGACTTAGGAGTTAAGGCCAATACTCCGTAAGAGATAAGCAAGAGTATCGGCTTTAACTCCTCTAACTCCTGAGCAAAGCGATAACCCCTTTAACTCCTGAAGCATGAATAATACAGGCTAAAAGAGCAGCAATATGAATATGGAAGAGATTAATATAAGCATCGCCCGCCTGGAGGATTTGGAAGAAATACTCCGGCTCCAGAAGCATGCATTCCGCACAGAGGCAGAGGCGCATGGGAATTACGACATAGAACCGCTAAAGCAAACCTACGAGTCAATCCTTTCTGACTTTGACACCTGTGTGTTTCTGAAAGCGGTGTATAAAGGAGAAATAATCGGCTCTGTGAAGTACAAAGCATTGGACGACCGGGTGTGGCTTGGAAAACTTATCGTAAATACCAGTCACCGCGGACGGGGACTGGGAAAAAGGCTGCTTGCGGAGGTAGAAAGAAATAATCCCGGAGCAAAGAAGTTCCAGCTCTTCACCGCTGCATCAAGTCTTCATAATATACGGTTGTATGAATCGGTTGGTTACCGGGTGTGCCGGGAATATGAGGATGAGACACAAGGAGGGTTCCTTATGGTTGAAATGGAGAAGTACGTTACTTCATCCTTTTCAGCATATTCTATATAGATGCTCCGTGCTTCCCTGCCGCCAGACTCAAGTTTTCCGCATAGCTTCTGCCGGCATCAAGACCGAATGCGCTGAAAATCTCTCGCTTGATTGCTGCATTCTTGGGATTGCGCAGATCCCATTTGCGCATGAAGTGATTCTTTCTCTCCCAAAACGGGGCATTCGACCCGGCTGCGATGCACTGTTCCAATTCGTCAGTATCCAGTCCGAAGCCTATACCCTCGTTGCGGTATGGATTAGGAACGTACTTTGTTGTTGTGCTCGTTTGCTCCCATTTCTGGCATTTGCTGCCGAGTTGCTCAACAGTCATCTCCCTGTAAATCAGCCCGTATTGCAGGTAAGCTGCGTTCTTATCGCCGGAATTGATACTACGGCTGTACGAAATCAGTAAATCGTCGCCCATATCGTCAATCGTAAGGTCTTGATAACCGATTATACGGTTTTCACCATAATAAAAATGATTGTCCATAATGGCTTGTGCGGGCAGGGCGGGGCACTTTGCCAACTCGTTGAGGTCAATCTCCGTTGTACCGGCGATTTTATGATATACCTTAATTATCAACGGTCTGGTCATGAGGTTGGTCAAACCGTAATTCTTCTCCCGCTTGAACTCCTCGTTCTTTCTCAACCGTGCCACGTCGATTAGAATCCGTCCAAAGCCCCACTGCCGTCTGCCGATGCGGAAAGCGAAGAAGTCGCCCTCGCAGAATTTGCAGTGCTGCCGCTTGGATACTCGAAAAGCTTCTATCTTGCGCAGGTCTTCATCTGTGCTGTCGGCAATCCATCCGTCGAGCCATGTGCGCAGATCCTCTGTGGTTTTTCCGTTGCCAAGCTCTTCGCTGTAAAAGGTAGTCTGCGTTGTATAGTTTGCGATACGGAGGTAGCCATTAGAGTCGAACCTGAAATATACACCGAAAGGACTGAACGATTGCGTCCCTGTGAAGTTCAGCTTTTTGGGTTTTCCCTTTGCGGTTTTCGGCAGAAGCATGGTGCGATTCTCTGCTGTCTTTTCATTAAGTTCGCACTCGTAGTAGCTATTGCCCGAGGCCATTATCTCCTTGCGAATGATTTCGCCATCGAAGTACAGCCACTTCTCGCCCAACTGTATAAGTTCCCAATGTGCCTCGACCGGGACAAGCCCCAGATACCGTCGCCGTTCGTTAGTCAGTTCAAATTGTAATCCGTTCATATTACACTTTTCTTCCCTTTCAGGTAGTTAATATTCTTGTTTTGATTCATGTTAGTCGACAAAGATAATAAATGTTTCTGAAACGGCGATTATGTTGTGTTTTGATTATCAGTGTGTATTACAAAGTCTCTCCCCAATGATGAAAATAGTTAAGGTTCGGATGAAAGTTTGCAACCAGCCTGAAGCAAGTTTAGTATCGAGGGCGTTGTGTCTTTGTAGTATGGGAAGCATTAAAATGGAATGCCTTTGATGCAGTATTTCACAGGAAGTAGCATTTCATTAAGTATATGGTACACTTATAACATACACAGATAGATGCTATGAAGAAAGAAAAGAAACACCGGTTACGCTTCTGCAACCGGATACTGTCCGGCGGGTTAGCCTTACTTGGTTTTAGTGCGTGTGACCGCTTTGCTGCCGTTGAATACGGAATGCCCTATTGCCATTTTGAAATAAAAGGTAAAGTGCAGAATGAATTGCAACAGCCCGTCAGTGGTGCAAGGATTCTGGTGAAGGAACTGTTGGATAATGGTGAACAGCTTAACCTCTACCATTCCGACACGGTGTACACTGAGAGGAATGGAGATTATCAATTTCTGGATAAATACGCAGTGCCGGACAGGCGCAAGTATCGTATAGTGTGCGAAGACGTTACGGGTGAACATAAGTCCGACTCCACAGAAATACAGATGGAGCCCACAGGCCCTCATGATGGTTGGTTCGAAGGTGAAGACAGCAAAGAAGTGAATTTCAATCTGAAGAAAAAGGATGAGTAGCCTCTCGATACGCAGGCGGCTTGCATTGGAGATTAACCGGAAGATATGGAACAACCTGAAACAACTGCATCCCCTGACACAACTCTTTTGGGAATGTACCCTGCGCTGCAACCTCTACTGCAAACACTGTGGAAGCGACTGCAAACAGATGGCAGAAGTAAAAGACATGCCTGCCGAAGACTTCCTGCGCACCATCGACTCTATCACCCCTCATGTAAATCCCAATGAAGTAAGCATCATCATTACCGGCGGCGAACCGTTGATGCGGGAAGACCTGGAAGAGGTAGGCCTTGCGCTGTACCGTCGCGGTTATCCCTGGGGTATGGTTTCCAATGGACTTCACCTGACGACAGAACGCCTGCAACGCCTCATGGCAGCCGGGTTGCATTCCATCACCATCAGCCTGGACGGTTTTGCCGAAGACCACAATTGGCTGCGCGGACATCCCGAAAGCCATGCCCGCGCCCTGGAAGCCATAAAGATGCTGGTGTACGAACCCGAACTGACGTGGGATATAGTGACTTGCGTCAACCGTCGCAACTATCCTCAGCTGGAAGAGCTAAAAGACTCATTATATAAAATTGGTGTCCGCCATTGGCGGCTATTTACCATTTTCCCTGTGGGGCGTGCCGCCTTGCATCCCGAATTCCGGTTGACGGATGAGGAGTTCGCCGGAGTTATGGAATTCATTAAGAACACCCGTAAAGAGGGGAAGATACATGCGAGTTACGGCTGCGAGGGCTTTCTCGGTAATTACGAAGGGGAAGTGCGCGACACTTTCTTTGCCTGCAACGCCGGTGTCACTGTCGGTTCTATCCTGATAGACGGCTCCATATCCGCCTGTGCCAGTATCCGCAGCGATTTCCATCAGGGCAACATCTACCGGGACGACTTCATGCAGGTTTGGGAAGAACGCTTCCAGCCTTTCCGCAATCGCGACTGGATGAAGAAGGGCGCTTGCGGAGACTGCTCTTTCTTCCGCTATTGCGAAGGAAACGGAATGCACCTGCGTGACGGGAATGGTGATTTGCTGTTTTGCCATTCAAAGAGGTTGGGGGTTCAGTAATATACATTTGAACCACATAAGAAATAAATTATAGACACACATGCTTGTATCTGTTTCATTTTATATCTTTCTTTGCAAAAGGAAACTGTTTTGATTTTGCCCGGACAAGGAATGAAATAAGTGAATAGACAAATGATTCTAACAGAAGAAACGCTCCGCTTCATTCGCGAACATCGTTATGACGATGTCCGCAGTCTTGCGTTGCAAGCAGGTAAATATCCGGATATAGATATGCATGCCGCTGTTACGCAGATAGCAGGACGACAGCTTGCCGATAAAAAAATACCGGCTTGGGCAAATACGGAAGGAATCCTGTATCCGCAGCATCTCTCTTTGGAACAATGCTCTTCAGAGAAAACGGCAAAATACAAAGTGGAATTGGTTACCAAGACAATAAACCATACCGAACCGCTTACGAGCACAACCGCACGCGGCGCTTTTACCGACCTGACCGGAGGCTTCGGCATCGACTGTGCTTTCCTGTCCGCTTGCTTCCGGCAGGCAACCTACGTAGAACGTCAGGAACCGCTCTGCGAAATAGCCGCCCACAACTTCTCGTTACTGGGATTGAAACATATCACCGTTTGTCACGAAGACAGTATCCGGCACCTGCAAGGAATGCCTCGTGTAGACTGGATATTCATTGATCCCGCCCGTCGCGATGGACACGGCGGCAAAACAGTCGCTATCGCCGATTGTGAACCGAACGTAGCGGAACTGGAACCGATGCTACTTGCAAAGGCACAATACGTTATGGTGAAACTATCGCCGATGCTTGACCTGTCACTGTCGATACAAGACTTGAAACAAGTACAGGAAGCACACATCGTATCCGTAAATAATGAATGCAAGGAATTGCTGCTGATATTGGGACACGGCGCGGTCAATCCGGAAAACATTCCCATACACTGTGTTAACCTGCAAACCAAAGGGGAAAAGAGTTCGCAGGAAACAGCGCAATCCTCGGAAGATAAATATCCTCGTGAAACGGAACAATCCTTCACCTTTACCCGCAGGCAGGAATCATCCAGTCCGGGAAAATATACCGATACACTCGACAAGTACCTGTACGAACCCAACAGTTCCATTCTCAAAGCCGGCGCTTTCCGCAATCTATCCACCATATATGGGGTGAAAAAGCTACATCCCAACAGTCATCTTTATACCTCCGGCGAACTGACAGCAAACTTCCCCGGCAGGAGTTTCCGGATTACGGGATTGTGCACACTGAATAAAAAAGATATAAAAGCAGTATTAGGAGATACCAGAAAAGCCAACATTACAGTCCGGAACTTTCCCTTATCAGTGGCGGAACTTCGCAAGCGTATCAAGTTGTCCGAGGGCGGAGAAGTATATGTGTTTGCCACAACTTTGAATAATGAGCAGAAAGTCCTGATCCGTTGCGAGAAATGCCGGCAAACGGCTTCTTTTCGGGGCGATGTAACAACAGTGAAACAAAATGTAACATTTGAAGCAAATCTGTAACACTGGTTCAAATATCTGAAATAGCTTTCTTCTTGTTAATCTCCATTTCTGCCTACATTTGTAAATGTTATCTGCCTTAGTAAGGTCAGACTCCATTAATAATTATCAAAAACACTCATATCATGAAAAAGAAACTTCAATTGTTTGTCGGAACCGGATGTCTTTATCTGTTCCTGTTCTCATTTTTCTCGTGTTCACAACCTCCCTACAAGAATCCGGAGCTAAGCCCGGAAGTACGCGCCATTGATCTTGTAAGCCGCCTCACTCTGGAAGAAAAGGCGGCATTGATGCAAAACACTTCCCCGGCCATCCCCCGATTGGGCATTAAGGAGTACGACTGGTGGAACGAAGCGCTGCACGGAGTAGGACGGGCAGGACTCGCCACTGTATTTCCGCAAGCTATCGGTATGGGAGCTTCCTTCGACAACAAATTGCTCCTTGACGTATTCACGGCCGTATCCGATGAAGCGCGCGCCAAAACCACAGAGTTCAGTAAGGCGGGCGGCCTGAAACGCTACCAGGGGCTTACTATGTGGACTCCCAATATCAACATCTTCCGCGATCCGCGCTGGGGCCGGGGACAGGAAACTTACGGTGAAGACCCTTACTTGACCGGACAAATGGGAATAGCAGTCGTAAACGGCCTGCAAGGCACCGGAGATGAGAAATACGATAAGATGCATGCTTGTGCCAAACACTTTGCCGTACACTCAGGTCCGGAATGGAACCGTCACAGCTTCGACGCAGAGAACGTTGACCCGCGCGATTTATGGGAAACTTACCTGCCTGCTTTCAAAGATTTGGTTCAAAAAGCCGGCGTGAAAGAAGTAATGTGCGCCTACAACCGTTTTGAAGGCGAACCTTGCTGTGGAAGCAATCGTCTGCTGGTACAGATACTCCGTGATGAATGGAATTATGACGGCATCATCGTATCCGATTGCGGTGCAATCAACGACTTCTTCAACAAAGGCGCCCACGAAACAGACCCGGACAAGGAACATGCTTCCGCAAAAGCCGTACTGATGGGAACAGATGTAGAATGTGGAGGGAATTACACCTCACTGCCCGAAGCCGTAAAGCAAGGGCTGATTGACGAGAAGCAAATCGACATCTCTCTGATACGTCTGATGAAAGCGCGCTTTGAATTGGGCGAAATGGATAGTCCGGAACAAGTATCCTGGACAAAGATACCTTACAGTGTAGTAAACAGCAAAGAACACCGCGAACTGGCATTACGCATGACCCAGGAAAGCCTTGTTCTGTTACAAAACAAACAGAATATATTGCCGCTGAACAAGAACCTGAAAGTAGCCCTCGTAGGTCCTAACGCCAATGACTCTGTAATGCAATGGGGTAACTACAACGGTTTCCCGGGACATACGGCTACCCTACTGGAGGGTATTCGCGGATACTTGCCCGACGCACAAATCATCTACGAACCGGGCTGCGACCTGACTTCCGACGTCACTCTGCAAAGTGTATTCCCGCAATGTAGCATTGACGGCAAGCAGGGTTTCAGCGCCAAGTACTGGAACAATACAAAGCAGGAAGGCAATCCGGACGTTACAACTCAAATTACCACACCGTTCCATTTCTCCACTACCGGCGCTACGGCTTTCGCAGCCGGCGTCAACCTGGTTGATTTCTCCGCAAGTTACGAAACCGTATTCCGTCCCGAAAAGGATGAAGACATTGCTTTCCATTTCCAAACGCATGGAATAAACAAGCTTTCCATTGACGGAGAAGAAGTTGCTTCCGGCAGGAATTTCAAGAATAAGGTCTATACTCTTTCGACAAAAACCGGGAAAGAATACCGTATAAGAATCGACTTCACGTTCCGCAATAGCGACGCTTCCCTCAACTTCGACATGGGACGGGAAGTACCTGTTGATTTAACGCAGGTTGTAAACAAGGTAAAAGACGCAGATGTCGTAGTATTTGCCGGAGGTATATCTCCTGCGATTGAAGGGGAAGAGATGCCTGTCCAGATTCCGGGCTTCAGAGGTGGCGACCGCGACATTATCGAATTGCCGTCTATCCAAAGCCGTTTGCTCGCAGAATTGAAGAAGGCCGGCAAGAAGATTGTATTTGTCAATTTCTCCGGTTCAGCTATCGCCCTCACTCCTGAGACGAAGAACTGTGACGTTATTTTGCAGGCATGGTATCCGGGACAGGAAGGAGGAACGGCAATTGCTAATGTTCTTTTCGGAGATTATAATCCGGCGGGACGTCTTCCTGTTACTTTCTACAAAAGTACCGACCAACTACCCGGCTTCGAAGATTATTCCATGAAGGGACGCACGTACCGGTATATGACGGAAACACCGCTTTTCCCCTTTGGACACGGCTTGAGTTATACTACTTTTGAGTACAAAGACGCTTCATTGAGCGCATCGGAAATCAAAGGAGACGAACTCGTAACGTTAGCTATTCCTGTCAGCAACACAGGTGAACGTAATGGTGAAGAAGTAGTGCAAGTATATGTGCGCCGTTTGGGAGACAAGGAAGGACCTTCACATACTCTGCGCGCCTTTAAGCGAGTAGCTATTGCCAAGGGAAGTACGAATATCGTTACTCTGTCGTTGAATAAAGAAAGCTTCGAATGGTTTGATACGGAAACCAACACGATGCGCCCGATAGAAGGCAGTTATGAGATTCTTTATGGCGGCACTTCGGACGTGAAACAGTTGAAGGCGATACCTGTTAGTATCAGATAAATGAGAATTTAGCGGTGTAAATGATTAATAGTAGTATCTCTATTCTCCTCCTCCTGGG
>NZ_DBDF01000220.1:0-4184 GCF_002293435.1 Bacteroides sp. UBA939
GGAGGAGGAGAAACGAGATACTATTAGTATGCCTGAGTAGTTACTTTTCTTCCCGGTACTTAATGTTTCGAGGGTGATGTTCGATGATCTCGCTGCGCAGCATATTGCGGTCGATATGGGTGTAAATTTCTGTTGTTGCAATGGACTCATGTCCCAGCATACTCTGGATGGCGCGCAGGTTGGCGCCACCTTCCAGCAGGTGGGTGGCAAAAGAATGGCGGAAGGTGTGCGGGCTGATATTTTTAGTGATGCCCGCCTTTTCGGCTAACTCTTTAATCATGTGGAAAACCATAATCCGGGAGATGCCGTTTCCCCATCGGGCAAGGAATACGTAATCTTCGAATCCTTTTTTTATTTTGCCAAGGTTCCGGTCGGGCAGCCAGTTCTTTATTTCTTTGATGGCGCGGGGAGAGATGGGAATCAGCCGCTGCTTGCTTCCTTTGCCTTCTACTTTGATAAAGCCTTCGTCAAAATACAGGTCGGACAGTTTAAGATTGCAAAGCTCTGAAACCCGCAATCCGCAACTGTATAACGTTTCCAGAATAGCGCGGTTGCGTTGCCCTTCGTTCTTGCTTAAATCTATGGTAGCGATAATGGTGTCTATTTCTTCTACGGTGAGCACTTCGGGTAGTTTGAATCCTATTTTAGGGCCTTCGACCAGTTCGGCCGGGTCACTCTCCCGGTAGTCTGCGATGACGAGAAAGTGGAAGAACGATTTCACTCCCGAAACGATGCGTGCCTGGGAACGGGGATGGATGCCTATGTCATGCAATCCTGCCGCAAAGTGTTGCACGTCGTCCGGAGTAACTTCCAGGATGCCGGTATTTTCTGCTTTCAGGAAGCGCAACAGCTTGTCGAGGTCAGTCAGGTAAGCGTCGAGCGTATTAGGCGAAAGAGCTTTTTCCAGCTTCAGGTATTGCTGATACTTCCTGATTATCAGTGCTTCTTTCTCTTTACTTATTGTTTTTTCGTCTGGTTTCATTCTTCTTTGCACATGCTGATTTGCAAATATAAGAAACAGTTCGGACTTGGCTTGGCTTTGGCCGGAATTTAATCTGCAACAGGTTCGGACGCAGGCATCCGGAGAAGTACTTTTTCCGGACTTTCATCGTGCCTTCCTTATACCTGCTCCTCTTCCGCTCCTCTCCTGCTCCCATATGGGTACTGTTTGGGGGAGGAATAGAGGAGCAGGAAAGGAGCGGGTAAGGAGCGGGTATGGAGTTGGTACATGCCGGTAGTTCTTAAAAATAAGGCTCGGAAATGGGAGAAATACAGGCCGAAACAGAGCGGGTAAAGCCCTGATATTATACAAATATAATGAGACATATCGTTATTAGAAGTTTTTCAAATCCAAACTGAAAAAATAAGTTAGGCATTCATTGGGGGAAAATCACTATCTTTGCGCCATGAAATATTGTTCTCTACAGAGAATGGCATAAAACAACAAGTTATGATAATACAAATTATTAACGGCCCCAATATCAATTTGCTGGGCAAGCGTGAACCTTCTATTTATGGCAGTGTTACTTTTGAGGACTACCTTGCCGGACTTCGTAAAACACATGCAGATGTACAGATAGACTATTTCCAATCGAACATTGAAGGGGAATTAATAGACAAAATCCAGCAAACCGGATTTGATGTAGACGGAATCATATTGAATGCAGGCGCTTACACCCATACATCCATCGCTTTGCAGGATGCTATACGCTCGGTAACTTCCCCGGTGATTGAAGTACACATATCTAATGTGCACGCCCGCGAGGCTTTCCGCCATGTATCTATGATTGCCGGCGCTTGCAAAGGCGTTATTTGCGGTTTCGGACTAAACTCCTATCGCCTGGCACTCGAAGCGCTCATAAATGATGAACTTAAATAATCGCTTATGTTATTGAAACAAACCAAGATTGTTGCAACTATTTCGGATAAACGTTGCGATGTTGATTTTATAAAAGAATTGTTTGAAGCCGGTATGAATGTGGTGCGTATGAATACGGCGCACCTCGGATACGACGGGCTTGAAAAGTTGATAAGCAATATCCGTGCTGTATCCAACCGCATTGCCATCCTGATGGATACAAAAGGCCCGGAAGTGCGTACCACAACCAGTGAAGAACCGATTCCTTATAGAACAGGCGACCGGGTAAACGTGGTAGGTAATCCCGAACAACCGACTACCCGTGAATGCATTTCCGTTTCTTATCCTAATTTCGTGCACGAAGTAACTGTTGGAGTGCATATTCTTATCGACGATGGCGACCTGGAAATGATAGTCGTAGAGAAAACCCCCGAACATTTGGTTTGCGAAGTACAGAACGACGCTACCTTGGGAAGCCGCAAGAGCGTCAACGTACCGGGAGTGCGTATCAATCTGCCTTCTCTCACGGAAAAAGACCGGAATAATATTCTTTATGCCATTGAAAAAGACATTGACTTTATCGCACATTCTTTCGTCCGCAACAAACAGGATATACTTGATATCCGGGAGATTCTGGATGCCCACAACAGCGACATCCGTATCATTGCCAAGATAGAAAACCAGGAAGGAGTGGACAACATCGACGAGATACTGGAAGTTGCCGATGGCGTGATGGTGGCTCGCGGCGACCTTGGTATTGAAATATCGCAGGAACGCATCCCCGGTATTCAACGCATACTTATCCGTAAGTGCATCCTGGCCAAGAAACCGGTGATTGTGGCTACTCAGATGTTGCATACAATGATTACCAACCCCCGCCCTACCCGTGCGGAAGTGACGGACATAGCCAATGCCATTTATTATCGTACGGATGCTTTGATGCTGAGTGGCGAAACCGCATACGGGAAATATCCGAGGGAAGCTGTAAATACCATGACGAAGATTGCAGCGCAGGCGGAAAAGGATAAACTGCCGGATAACGATATCCGTATACCGTTGGATGAAAACAGCAACGATGTGACTGCTTTCCTTGCCAAGCAAGCCGTAAAAGCTACTACCAAACTAAAAATACGCGCCATTATTACCGACAGTTACAGCGGACGCACCGCTCGTAATCTTGCCGCTTTCCGTGGCAAGTATCCGGTACTGGCCATTTGCTATAAAGAAAAAACAATGCGCCATCTGGCATTATCCTATGGTGTGGAGGCTATTTACATGCCGGAATTAGCTAACGGGCAGGAATACTATTTTGCTGCATTGCGCCGCTTATTGAAAGAAGGCCGTTTAAGTGCAACCGATATGGTGGGTTACCTCAGTAGCGGTAAAGCCGGAACGCAAACTTCTTTCCTGGAAATCAATGTTGTGGGCGATGCCCTGAAGTATTCGGGAGATAGTGTTTTGCCGAACAAAAACCGGTACCTTTGAGGGAAATTGAAAGTTGAGAGTTGAAAATTGAAAATTGGGCTGCGCTATCTGTGGTGTCGTAATTTTCAACTTTCAACTTTCAACTTTCAATTTTTCAACTGTATAGTAATTTTCAACTTTCCACTTTCAACTTTCAATTTCCCCATGACGATTGATGAATATATTCTACAGCATATTGATGAAGAGGGTGAATATCTGAACGCTCTCTACAGGGATACGCACCTGAAATTGTTATATCCGCGTATGGCTTCGGGGCATTTGCAAGGGCGGATGTTGAAGATGTTTGTCAGGATGATACGCCCCCGGCGGATATTGGAAATAGGTACCTATAGCGGCTATTCCGCCCTCTGCCTTGCGGAAGGCTTGGCGCAGGACGGCATGCTATATACGTTTGAGATAAACGAGGAACAGGAAGACTTTACACGTCCGTGGCTGGAAGGCTCCGGGTATGCGGATAAAATAACGTTTTATATCGGTGATGCATTGCAGTTGGTTCCGCAACTTGACGTTACGTTCGACCTGGCATTTATTGACGCAGACAAACGTAGGTACACGGATTATTATGAAATGGTACTTCCCCGGCTTTCCGACGGAGGATACATCATTGCCGATAACACGTTGTGGGACAGTCATGTATTAGAGGAACATCCGCGCAACAATGATTTGCAAACCATTGGTATCAAAGCGTTCAACGACCATGTAGCGCAGGACGCGCGAGTGGAAAAAGTGATTCTTCCCTTGCGGGATGGACTGACCATTATACGCAAGAAGTAAGAAACTGTTTTGATTTTGCTCAGCATTCTTTTGAGAGTTGTTTTTTGAGGATGTTTTTCTGTTTTTA
>NZ_DBDF01000220.1:4221-12912 GCF_002293435.1 Bacteroides sp. UBA939
CTGATAAGAATCTTAAAAAGGAAAATCAAAACAGTTTCTAAACTTTTAGTAGTAGGTGAGGGTGGCAAACGATATATTTGAGTACTTTTGCCATTAAATATAGATAATGAAACTTATGGAAACAACCCGTCAAAACAAAATAGCCCGCTTGCTTCAGAAAGAACTGAGCGAAATCTTCTTGTTACAAACCAAATCCATGCCGGGAGTATTGGTATCGGTCAGCACCGTGCGCATTAGTCCCGATATGAGTGTGGCGCGTGGCTATCTCAGCATTTTCCCCTCTGAGAAAGGAGAAGAGATGATAAAGAATATCAATGCAAATATGAAATCCATCCGGTACGAACTGGGAACCCGTGTGCGCCATCAACTCCGTATTATCCCTGAACTGAAGTTCTTTGTGGACGATTCACTGGATTATCTTGAAAAAATAGATGAATTACTGAAGTGAACCTTCCCTTCTACATAGCCCGCCGTTATCTTTTCTCCAAGAAGAAGCATAACGCCATTAATATCATTTCCGGCATTTCGGTGTGCGGAGTGGCGTTGGCTACGTTGGCGCTGGTATGTACACTTTCCGTATTCAATGGTTTCCAGGATATGGTGGCAGGCTTTTTTACAGCTTTCGACCCTGAATTGAAGATAACGGTTCGTGAGGGAAAAGTATTCGAACCGGATAGCCCTGACTTTCAGAAGGTACGCTCTTTACCCGAAATCAAGGTGTGGACGGAGACGCTTGAAGAGAATGCTATGGTGCAATACAAAGACCGTCAGGCTATGACCATTATCAAGGGGGTGGAAGACAACTTTGACCAACTGACTTCCATAGATAGCCTGCTATATGGCACAGGTGAATTTATCCTGCACGATTCCATCGTTGATTACGGTGTTCTGGGCGTGGAACTGATATCCGAACTGGGTACGGGTATTCAGTTTGTTGACCCACTTCAGGTATATGCTCCCAAGCGGAATGTGCGGGTGAATATGGCTAATCCTTCCGCTTCTTTTAACCGGGATTATCTTTTCTCGCCCGGTGTTGTGTTCATTGTAAACCAGCAGAAGTATGATGCCGGTTATATTCTTACTTCCCTCAGCTTTGCGCGGCGGCTGTTTGACTATGATACGGAGGTGTCGGCTATCGAGTTGAAACTGAAATCCGATGCGAATGTCACGGCTGTACAGAAAGATATTTCCCGTATCCTGGGAGACGGTTTTGTTGTGCAGAACCGTTACCAGCAGCAAGCGGATGTGTTCCGTATCATGGAAATAGAGAAGTTCATATCCTACCTTTTCCTTACGTTCATACTTGCCATTGCCTGCTTCAATGTCATAGGTTCTCTTTCCATGCTTATTATTGATAAGCGCGAAGATGTGGCTACGTTGCGCAATCTTGGTGCGGACGATAGCCTGATAGGCCGTATCTTTTTGTTTGAAGGCCGCCTTATCTCCGCATTCGGCGCCTTCGCGGGCATTGTTCTCGGCCTGTTGCTTTGCTTTGTGCAACAGCATTTCGGCCTCATTTCTTTAGGCGGAGGCAATGGTAGCTTTGTGGTTGACGCTTATCCCGTCAGTGTTCACGCTACGGATGTTCTGCTGGTATTCGTTACTGTGATAACCGTAGGTTTCCTCTCTGTATGGTATCCGGTGCATTATCTGACGCGGAGGTTACTGAAGAAGTGACCTGTTTTTCTTTCTATCCAGTCTCTTCCGGTAAACCACTATCAATATCATAACACCAATTACCATCAATGCCAGCGCCGCGTATGCGATGCCTTCTGTTACATGCAGGCTCTTCGGGTCGAAACGCATTTCAATGGTATGCTTCCCGGCAGGGACGTACATGGTACGCAGGATATAATCTGCACGGGCTATGTCGGCAGGTGCTCCGTCAATAGTGGCTATCCAGCCATCCGGGTAATAGATTTCGGAGAATACGACGATACCATCCTGGGTGTTATTTGTTTCGTAAACCAACCGGTTAGGTTCGTAGCTCGTCAGACGGATGCCGGAAAGAGAGTCTTTGTGGGCAGTTTCCATACCTTTTAAAGTATCTTTGAAGCGGGCATCCACTACGGCAGTTTCTGTTGGTAGTATGGTGCGCAAAGCATCAATTTCCTGATTGGCATTGTCCACATACAGTACATTGTTCACAAACCAGGCGTTGCCATACGTATATGGATTCATCACAGGAACTGTCTGTCCTTGTCCGGTAGGAAGGATAAAATACTTCGTATTCAGCATATTCAGGATACGGAATTTGGAAGCGTCCACGCTGTCCATATCTCCGTCTGCTGCAGCAATCTCCTGATAAACGGCCTGCATCTCAGGCGAAATATAATGGTCTATCATCTCCTGATAGCGGCGCAACTTGGCAGGATGGTATCCGCCAATACTTTTGTGCCAGTAGGAAGTGTTGTTCTCACTGAAAACATTGCCGCTAATATTCAGTACCCTGTAGTCAAGGTCAGGGTCTTGCAGAATGATTTCATCAGCCTGGGTCTTCTTGAATGTATCGGCCTGGGTGGAACGGGGAACGAATTGTCTGTCATTCAAATAGCGTTTATTGATACCCCACATATCTACAATGCAAAGTATGGCGATACCACCGATAACGAATGACTTTCTCAGTTTCTCACTGCAATAAAGCCACAATAATACGCAGCCTATAACAATGATAATGAAACTGCGCAGTGCGTCAGAGCTAACCATTGCAGCGCGCATTTCTGCCATATTGGAAAGGATACCGGATAATTCGTTAGCCGGAATCATTTGCTGATTCACTGCATTCTGTAACATGTTAGCTTCCTGTGCCGGAATAAAAGAAGAGCTGAAAGCTCCCGGCGCAATCGCCAATATCAAAGCCACACCGGCAGTGAGCGCCAGACTGGCACCAACAAGTTTAATCTTCTTTTTAAGTATTTCCGGCTCTTCCAGAATCTTTTTCAATGCGAAGACTGCCAACAAAGGAATGGTGAACTCCGCAATGACAAGAATGGAGGATACTGCACGGAATTTACTGTACATCGGTATGTAGTCGATAAAGAAATTAGTCAGCGGCATAAAGTTCTTACCCCATGAAAGAAGGATAGAGAAGATTGTGGCACCAATCAGCGCCCACTTCAGCGGCCCTTTCAGAATGAAGCAGCCCAATATAAAAAGGAATAATACAAAAGCGCCTGCATAGACGGGTCCTGACGTTCCGGGTTGCTCCCCAAAGTACTGGGGCAATTGCTGGTACAGGCTTGCGTACATAGGGTTGGCTTTGCTCATGGCTTTTTCGTTCATGGCAAGAGGGACGGAAGCGCTGCCTTTGAAGTTGGGCACCAACAATGTCAAAGTCTCGCCGATTCCGTAGCTCCATTGGGTAATGTAATCCCTGTCCAAGCCACTGCTGGTTTGCTTGGCGGCATCTCCGGTTTCTACCAATTCGCTTTTACTGCGCATGGTTTCTTTGCTGTACTTATACGTATGGTACAGATTGGAAAGATTGATGCATACCCCGATAAGCGCAGCTATGACAAGTATGCCGCTTGCTTTGAAGAACTTCGGCAATGTTTTGTTGCGCCAGGCGTCCTCGAAGTAAGCTCCTGCAATAAACAGGATAACGAACAGGAAGTAATAAGACATCTGCACATGGTTGGACAGAACTTGCAAAGCGATGAACAATGCCGTCAGAACAGCTCCTGCCAGATACTTCCCCCGGTAAACAAGCACGATGCCTGCTATTGTGGGCGGTATATAGGCCAAAGTGATGAACTTCCAGATGTGCCCGGCAGATATTAGAATGAAGAAGTAGGACGAGAACGCCCACATTAGTCCACCTAATCCGGACAGCCATACCGGTACGCCGAATGCGCGCAGCAATATATAAAAGCCCAACATCAGGATGAAAGTCAGATTCACATACGTGGGCAGAAATAGCTGATATATCTTTTGTACCCATGTCAGCGGCCGGGTGGATTCATAGCTGGGAGCTATCTGATAAGTCGGCATACCGCCGAACAGCGAGTTTGTCCAACGGGTAGATTCGCCGGTTTCTTCGTGGTACTTGGCTGCTTCTTGCCCGATACCTATGCTGGCAACCGTATCATGTTGGAAAAGAATGCGGTCTTCAATATCCGCCGGAAAGAAATAAGCGAATGAAAGGACTGCGAATGTCAGGATGACCAGGAGGTCGGGAAGGAGCTTTTTCATAAAAACGGAGTTTATATGAAATTGAAAGTTGAGAATTGAAAGTTGAGAATTAGGCTGCGCTGTGGTATAATGCTTTAAAAAATAACTTGGTACATATTAAGTAATGCTTAAGATATAACTTGGCATACATTAAGATGGTTGGATGAGGTAGAACACTTTTCTTTCTTTGAAACCTGTTACAAGTTATTTCTTTAGCGTTTACTATGCTGCACAGTAATTTTCAACTTTCAACTTTCAATTTTCAATTCCATTAATAACGATAATGTTCTGCTTTATAAGGACCGTCTGCGTTTACACCGATATAAGCGGCTTGGGCAGGGGTCAGGCGTGTAAGTTTCACGCCTATTTTCTCGAGATGGAGACGGGCTACTTCTTCGTCCAAGTGCTTGGGAAGGCGGTAGACGCCGGTTTCATATTTCTTGTTGAATAATTCAATCTGTGCCAGGGTTTGGTTGGTGAAAGAGTTACTCATTACGAAAGACGGATGGCCTGTGGCGCAACCCAGATTAACCAGACGACCGTCAGCCAGGAGGATGATACTGTGTCCGTCGGGGAAAAAGTAGCGGTCTACCTGAGGCTTGATGTTTACGCATTTGATGCCCGGATAGTTCTTGAGAGCTTCTACCTGGATTTCGTTGTCGAAGTGACCGATATTGCAGACGATAGCCTGGTCTTTCATCTTCTCGATGTGGCCTATGCGGATGATATCAATGTTGCCTGTGGTAGTGACGAAGATGTTACCTTCGGTGCAGGCTTCTTCCATAGTAACTACTTCAAAACCTTCCATAGCAGCTTGCAGGGCGCAAATGGGGTCTATTTCCGTTACCAGTACGCGGGCGCCGTAAGAGCGCATGGAGTGTGAACAGCCTTTACCCACATCGCCGTAGCCGCAAACTACTACTACTTTACCTGCAATCATTATGTCCGTAGCGCGCTTGATGCCGTCGGCAAGAGATTCGCGGCAGCCGTACAGGTTGTCGAACTTGGATTTTGTTACGGAGTCGTTGACATTGAATGCCGGGAACAACAGTTTGCCTTCCTCCTGCATCTGGTAGAGGCGATGCACGCCGGTGGTTGTTTCTTCTGAAACGCCGCGAACTTCGGTGGCTACACGGTGCCAACGGGCTGGATCTTCCGCCAGTACACATTTAAGGATGGCGTTCAGTTCGATTTCATCTTCGGCATGGGCTTCTTTATCCAGAACAGAAGCATTGCTTTCGGCTTCGTAGCCTACGTGTATCATCATGGTAGCGTCGCCGCCATCGTCCACAATTACCGTAGGGCCTTTGCCGCCGGGGAAGTTCAAAGCTTGGAGCGTACACCACCAGTAGTCCGCCAGTGTTTCGCCTTTCCAGGCAAATACGGCTATACCGCTTTCAGCAATGGCGGCGGCAGCATGGTCTTGGGTGGAATATATGTTACAGGAACACCAGCGTACTTCAGCACCCAGCGCTACGAGGGTTTCAATCAGTACCGCCGTCTGAATGGTCATGTGGAGTGAACCCATGATACGTGCGCCTTTCAGCGGTTTTGTTTCTCCATACTTTTCGCGAAGAGCCATGAGGCCGGGCATTTCTTTTTCTGCCAAGTCGATTTCCTTGCGACCGAAGCCGGCAAGCGTAATGTCTGCCACTTTATAAGGCAGGGTAGAGAATAATTCTTTAGACATATCTATCTATGATTTTAAATAAAAGTGATGCAAAGATAGAATATTCTGATTAATTTATATAATTTCTATCCCTTGTTCTTTGCAAAGCTGCGTTCCAAGCTCTTTTAATTTGAATTTCTGAATTTTGCCGCTGCCCGTCATGGGGAATTCATTTACAAAGAAAATGTACTTCGGTATCTTGTAGCGTGAAATTTTGCCGACACAGAAATCGCGTACGTCAGATTCGTGTATGTCCGCACCTTCTTTCAGGATGATGAAAGCGCCTACCTGCTCGCCATACTTTTGTGACGGGATACCTGCTACTTGCACATCTTTCACACCTTCCAGCTTGTAGAGGAATTCTTCAATCTCGCGCGGGTAGATGTTTTCGCCACCGCGGATTATCATGTCTTTGATGCGACCGGTGATGCGGTAGTTGCCGTCCTGGTCTTTTACACCAAGGTCGCCGGAATGTAGGAAACCGTTCTTGTCGATAACTTCGTCGGTGGCTTGCGGGTTTTTATAGTAACCTTTCATGTTGTTATATCCCCTGTTGCACATCTCACCCTGTACGCCTGCCGGACATTCTTCTCCGGTTTCGGGGTCGAGAACCAGGACTTCCGTATGTTCAAAATCGTGTCCTACGGTATTGCAGCGTACGTCGAACGAATCATCAATGCGTGTGGCGGTCATGCCCGGAGATGTTTCGGTCAGCCCATAAACGCTGGTTACTTTCATGTACATCTTTTCTTCTACCTGTTTCATCAGTTCCACGGGGCAGAGTGAGCCTGCCATGATGCCTGTACGCAGGCTGGACACGTCGAACATGTCGAACATGGGGTGATTCAATTCGGCAATGAACATGGTGGGCACGCCGTACAAGGCTGTGCACCGCTCCTTATGGATGGAGGCAAGTACCACGAGCGGGTTGAAGCGTTCTACGATAACTTCCGTGCATCCGTGCGTGAGGCAGTTCATCGTGGCAAGCACAACGCCGAAGCAATGGAACAGGGGTACGCAGACGCATAGTTTGTCGGCGGCGGTGAACTTCATGTGTTCGCCTGTCAGGTAGCCATTGTTGGCAATGTTGTAGTGGGTGAGCATAACGCCTTTCGGGAAACCGGTGGTTCCTGATGTATATTGCATGTTTACCACGTCGTGGCAGTTTACCTGGCTTTTCAGAGTGTCCAGTTGTTCGTCTTCCACGTTGTTTCCTAACAACAGGATTTCGGAGGTGTTGTACATTCCTCGGTGCTTCTCCTGCCCTACGTAGATTACGTTCCGCATGTGAGGGAAGCGTTTGCTTTTCAGGTGTCCGCGCTGACAGGTCTTTAGTTCGGGCAGCATGGTGTTGGTCATTTGTACGAAGTCACTGTCCTTCTCTCCGTTTACGATGCAAAGGGTGTGCATGTCCGAGTTTTCGCACAAGTATTCCAGTTCGGATTGTTTGTAGTTGGTGTTTACGGTTACGTAAACGGCGCCTATCTTGGCGCAGGCGTATAAAAGCGTAAGCCAGTCGGGGACATTGGCTGCCCAGATTCCTACGTGGGTTCCGCGTCCTACGCCGATAGCGATTAATCCTTTCGCCATATCGTCTACCCGACGGTTAAACTGACTCCATGTAAAACGCAGATTGCGGTCGGAGTAAACAATGTATTCTTTATCAGGCGTCGTTTCCGCCCAGTGCTCCAGCCATTCGCCGAGTGTCCTTTCGTAAAGCATTTTGTAAGTAGTTGGTAGTAAGTAGTTGGTAGTAAGTAGTTAGTAGTA
The DNA here is from genome assembly GCF_002293435.1 of Bacteroides sp. UBA939. Classification (GTDB taxonomy): domain Bacteria; phylum Bacteroidota; class Bacteroidia; order Bacteroidales; family Bacteroidaceae; genus Bacteroides. Next base: position 11,831 of record NZ_DBDF01000220.1, read on the forward strand.
AGTAGTAAGTAGTAAGTAGTAAGTAGTTAGTAGTTAGTAGAAAGTAGTTAGTAGTTAGTAGAAATGATAAGCTAAACATCCTCCTACTTACTACTTACTACTAACTACTTTCTACTTACTACTTAAATTGGTGTATAAATTACTGCGAGAATTTTCGCCGCTTTCCCTTCGTAAGCGTGTACGTGGTGCGGAACGATGGAGTCGTAGTAGATGCTGTCTCCTTCTTCAAGCAGATACGTGTTCTTGCCGTAGCTGATTTCCATGATGCCTTCCATTACCATGATGAATTCTTCGCCTTCGTGGGTGGAAAGTACAAAGTCGTTATCTTCGGTGGCTGCAACGTCGATTATGAACGGTTCCATGTGGCGGTCGGCTTTCGACTTGGACAAGGAGTGGTACTCCATGTGCTTGCGCGACTGGATGGCGTTATTGGAGAAGCTGATGGTATCTTTGGATTCCGTTTTGCGGCAGATTGCGGGACCTGTCTCATCGTGGTCGTCAAGGAAAGTACCCAGCCGCACGCCCAGTACGCGGGCTATTTTAATGAGCGGAGCCAGTGAAGGCAAATCAATGTTGTTTTCAATGCGTTCAATCTGTTCTACGGCTAATCCGGAACGGTCGGCCAATTGTTCAATACTGATTGATTGGCTTTCGCGGAGTGACTTGATTTTTTCTCCGACAATCTTGCTTGTATCCATAATTATAATGTTTTTCGCCTATTAGGTTATAAATTGTATTCTTTAGGCGCAAAAATAAAACAAACTTTTACTTGATGCAACAATACGGGCGGAAAAGTTTCTATTTATCAGGCAGATAATTAAGAGATGCTTTGGCAATGGTTGTTACTTTTCCTTCTGGGAATCGTTGTATTTAGGTGTATGTTACTGATTTAGGTGTATGACGGATGTTGTTGAATTGACAAAATGCAATCTAAAGACAGCATTTATTTATAGAAAGATAGCTAAAGCACCTTTTCCGTAACACGCCTTGATTTATAAATTCATCTTTTAGTGTGCTTGATGAACAAACAAAGAATAATGATGCACTATTTATGCGTACTATTGCATATTTACAAGCTATTT
>NZ_DBDF01000219.1 GCF_002293435.1 Bacteroides sp. UBA939
TAAAAGAAAGATAAAACTCTGTGCCTCTGTGTCTCTGTGTTTAATTAAAGAAAAAACTCTGCGCCTCTGTGTTTAATAATTCATAATTCAAAATGTCTCCGTGTCTCTGTGTTTGAATCACCGCTAAGTTCTCATTTATAGTAAAAATAATTATTACGAAGTACTTACACTATGAATAATGTATGCTAAGAGCATTGAACATTATTATTCAATAAGCGTTAAATATTCAACTGCGGAACGATAGGAACGCGACTTGCTGAAAAAACGAAGAATTATATAAAAGGATTACTTATGCCACAAATTTTAGGACATATCTCTCAGGTTATCGGACCGGTGGTAGACGTGTATTTTGAAGGTACGGATGCCGAATTGATGCTTCCGAGCATTCATGATGCATTGGAGATTAGACGTTCAAACGGTAAAAGGCTGATCATTGAAGTACAGCAACATATTGGCGAAAATACGGTAAGAACCGTAGCCATGGATAGTACGGACGGCTTGCAGAGAGGTATGAAAGTATATCCCACAGGTGGACCAATCACTATGCCGGTGGGTGACCAGATCAAAGGTCGATTAATGAACGTAGTAGGCGACTCTATTGACGGTATGAAAGAATTGGATCATACCGGAGCTTATCCGATTCACCGCGACCCTCCTAAGTTTGAAGATTTAACCACTGTAGAAGAGGTGCTTTACACAGGCATTAAAGTTATCGACTTGCTCGAACCTTATTGCAAAGGCGGTAAAATCGGTTTATTCGGTGGAGCCGGTGTAGGTAAAACCGTACTTATTCAGGAACTCATCAATAACATTGCCAAGAAACAACATGGCTTTTCCGTATTTGCCGGTGTAGGAGAACGTACGCGTGAAGGTAACGACCTGTTGCGTGAAATGATAGAATCCGGTGTTATTCGCTATGGCGAGGAATTCAAGAAAAGCATGGAGGAAGGACACTGGGACTTGTCTAAAGTTGACTATAACGAAGTGGAGAAGTCGCAGGTAAGTTTGATATTCGGCCAGATGAATGAACCTCCCGGCGCCCGCCAGTCTGTGGCGTTGTCCGGACTAACGGTAGCTGAGTCATTTCGCGACCAGGGTGCACAGACAGACGGCCCGCGCGATATCCTGTTCTTCATTGATAATATATTCCGTTTCACCCAAGCCGGTTCCGAGGTTTCGGCATTGCTGGGGCGCATGCCTTCCGCTGTAGGTTACCAACCGACATTGGCTACTGAAATGGGTGCTATGCAGGAACGTATAACTTCCACGCGCAGCGGTTCAATTACTTCCGTGCAAGCTGTATATGTGCCTGCCGATGACTTGACGGATCCGGCGCCCGCCACTACTTTTTCGCACTTGGATGCTACTACCGTATTGAGCCGTAAGATTACGGAATTGGGTATTTATCCCGCCGTTGATCCTCTGGAGTCTACTTCACGTATTCTTGATCCGCATACCGTGGGAGAGGAACATTATGAAGTGGCGCAGCGTGTGAAGCAGATTCTCCAGCGTAATAAGGAGTTGCAGGACATCATTTCCATCCTCGGCATGGAGGAATTGTCTGATGCCGACCGTACGGTCGTGAACCGTGCACGCCGTGTACAGCGTTTTTTATCGCAGCCGTTTGCCGTTGCCGAACAGTTCACAGGCGTGCCGGGAACAATGGTTTCCATAGAAGATACAATCAAAGGTTTCAAGATGATTCTGGATGGTGAAGTCGACTATCTACCTGAATCTGCTTTCCTGAATGTGGGTACGATTGAAGAGGCTATTGGGAAGGGGAAGAAGCTATTGGAGCAAGTGGGGAAGTAGTTAGTAGTTAGTAGTAAGTAGTTAGTAGTAAGTAGTTAGTAGTAAGTAGTTAGTAGTAAGTAGTTAGTAGTAAGTAGAATGGCTACATACAGAATTATAGAATATAGAATACAGTAGGCAGACTATTCCCTACTAACTACTATCTACTATCTACTATCTACTAACTACTATCTACTAACTACTAACTACTCAAAACATATAAACATATAAATATGCTACATTTAAACATAGTATCTCCGGAGAAGGAAATATATAATGGAGAGGTGGAAAGGGTGACGCTTCCCGGTACAATCGGAGCGTTTACTATATTGCCGCAACATGCGCCTATTGTTTCATCGCTTCGGGCAGGCAACGTAATTTATGTGCCGGCAGGAGGAGAGGAACAAACTTTTGATATTAATGGTGGCTTTGTTGAAATGAGCGGTGGAGTTGTTTCCGCTTGTGTTGATTGACATCCGGCTTCTCGCGTATGAAGTAGAGAAGAAGAAAAAAGAAAGAAAAATGAAACGAATACGTAACCTGTGTACCGGAATATTCCTGATGTTGGGAATGCTGTTTACTGCTTTGCCTGTTACCGCACAAGGTACCAAAGCAGATACGGACAGTGTTGCCGGACGGAATGAACTAAATTCTGCCGGACAGAAAGAAAATACGGTTGACGTGAAAGGTATTGTTTTCGGGCATATCGGAGATACCTACGAGTGGCACATTACCACGTGGGGAAAAACGCATGTTACTATCCCGCTACCTATTATTATATATAGCACGCAAACCGGTTGGCATGTTTTCCTCTCTTCACGTCTGGAAGAGAATGGAGGCATGTACGAAGGCTTTCGTATTGCACCTGCCGGTAGCAAGTACGAAGGTAAACTGGTTGAGCACGATGCGTCCGGAAATGAAATACGTCCTTGGGATATTTCCATAACGAAGATAACATTGGCATTGCTTATCAACAGTATCTTGCTGCTGGTTATCATATTGAGCGTGGCTCGCTGGTATCGCAGGCATTCGCAAGACAGCGCTGCACCCGGTGGTTTCGTCGGATTTATGGAGATGTTTATCATGATGGTGAATGACGATATCATCAAAGGTTGTGTAGGGCCGAAATACCAAAAGTTCGCACCTTACCTGCTGACGGCGTTCTTCTTTATCTTTATCAATAACATCATGGGGCTGATTCCCGTTTTTCCCGGTGGTGTTAGTGTAACGGGTAATATTGCCATTACTATGGTCTTGGCATTATGTACATTTGTTGCGGTAAACCTTTTCGGAACAAAAGCCTATTGGAAAGATATATTTTGGCCGGATGTACCCTGGTGGCTGAAAGTTCCCGTACCGATGATGCCTTTCATTGAATTTATCGGTATATTTACCAAGCCGTTTGCCTTGATGATTCGTCTTTTTGCCAATATGCTGGCGGGACACATGGCGATGCTGGTATTAACATGCCTGGTATTTATTTCTGCCGGTATGGGAGCAGCGCTAAACGGTACTCTTACAGTAGCATCCGTATTGTTTAACGTCTTTATGAATGCGCTGGAACTGTTGGTAGCGTTCATTCAGGCATACGTGTTCACCATGTTGTCCGCGGTATTTATCGGACTGGCTCAGGAAGAACATAAAGTATAATTAAAAGAATAAACCATTTAAAACTGAAAGTTATGTTACTATCTGTATTATTGCAAGCAACTGTGGCTGGTATCGGATTGACTAAATTGGGTGCAGCGTTAGGCGCCGGACTCGCTGTTATCGGTGCAGGTCTGGGTATCGGTAAGATTGGCGGTTCTGCTATGGAAGCTATGGCCCGCCAGCCTGAAGAATCGGGAAACATTCGTACGAACATGATTATCGCCGCTGCCTTGGTTGAAGGTGTTGCCCTGTTGGCGGTAGTGGTGTGTCTGTTAGTACTCTTCTTATAACAATATTATGTCATTGTTATTACCTGATAGTGGTTTGCTTTTCTGGATGCTTCTGTCGTTCGGAGTCGTGTTTGTAGTGTTGGCAAAGTACGGTTTTCCTGTTATTGTCAAGATGGTGGAAAGCCGTAAAACCTACATTGACCAATCGTTGGAAGTGGCAAAGGAAGCCCATGCGCAACTCTCAAAGCTGAAAGCTGAAAGCGAGAAGTTGATTGCTGATGCCAACAAGGAACAGGGGCGCATTCTGCGGGAGGCGATGCACGAGCGTGACAAGATTATTGTTGAAGCGCGTAAGCAGGCGGAAGTTGCCGCGCAAAAGGAGCTGGACGAGGTAAGAAGGCAGATACAGCAAGAAAAGGAAGATGCGATACGCGATATCCGTCGTCAGGTTGCTGTGCTCTCTGTGGATATTGCGGAGAAAGTAATCCGCAAGAATCTGGATGGGGAGCAGGAACAGATGGATATGATTGACCGTATGTTGGATGAGATATTGGCTGCTTCAAAAAATAATTGATATATGGATATAGGAATTATTTCGATGCGATATGCCAAAGCCCTGATGGAATATACCAAAGGTACGGGGGCGGAAGAACGGGTGTACGGTGAAGTGCGTATGCTGGAGCGGAGTTTCCGTAAACATCCGGATTTGCGTGAAGCGTTGGACAACCCCATTCTGACGATTCGGGAGAAGTTTTCCTTGATTTGTACCGCTGCCGTTGGCGATGGGGATGTAAGCCGGGAATTTTTCCGCTTCATTACCCTTGTGTTGAAGAACAGGCGAGAGTCGTACTTACAATACATCAGCTTGACCTATCTCAGTCTATATAGGAAGTTGAAGCATATTGGCGTGGGTAAACTTATCACGTCTGTGCCTGTGAGCCGTGAAGTATGGGAACGTATCCGTGATAGCGCCTCTACTTTGTTGCATGCCCGGATGGAATTACACACCGAAGTCGATCCTTCAATTGAAGGAGGTTTTATCTTTGATATCAACGACTTCCGGTTAGATGCCAGCGTCGCCACCCAACTCAAGAGGCTGAAACAACAGTTCATAGATAAGAATAGAAGAATAGTGTGATAGTGATAAGTGATTAGTGGTTAGTGATTAGCGAGTGATATCATTTGTTTATTAATCACTAACCACTAACCACTAATCACTAATCACTAATCACTAATCACTAAAACCTAATCACTAAAAACATGAATATAAAAGTTAGCGAAGTATCCGATATTCTCCGTCGCCAGTTGGAAGGGATTGACACCCGTGTGCAGTTGGACGAAACCGGTACGGTGCTGCAAGTCAGTGACGGCGTAGCGCGTATCTACGGATTGCATAATGCCGAGGCAAACGAACTGCTGGAGTTCGATAACGGCATTAAGGCGATTGTGATGAATCTGGAAGAAGACAATGTGGGAGCCGTATTACTCGGTCCTACGGATAAGGTCAAGGAAGGGTATATTGTAAAACGCACCAATCGTATTGCTTCTATTATGGTGGGAGAAGGTATGTTGGGGCGTGTTATCGACCCGTTGGGTGTTCCTCTCGACGGTAAAGGTCTGATTGGCGGAGAACTCAGTGAAATGCCTTTGGAGCGTAAAGCGCCGGGAGTTATTTTCCGTCAGCCTGTAAACCAACCGTTGCAGACCGGATTGAAAGCTGTAGATGCCATGATTCCTATCGGTCGCGGACAACGTGAATTGATCATAGGCGACCGGCAGACCGGTAAAACAGCTATTGCTATTGATACGATTATCAACCAGCGTGCCAACTTTGAAGCAGGCGACCCGGTATATTGTATTTATGTAGCCATCGGTCAAAAGGGTTCTACAGTAGCTTCCATTGTAAATACATTGCGCGAACATGGCGCAATGGATTATACAATTGTTGTTGCCGCCACAGCCGGCGACCCGGCGGCATTACAATACTATGCTCCGTTTGCAGGCGCCGCTATCGGTGAATATTTCCGTGATACAGGCCGCCATGCGTTGGTTGTTTACGATGATCTTTCCAAACAGGCTGTAGCTTATCGTGAAGTGTCACTGATTTTACGCCGTCCTTCCGGACGTGAAGCATATCCGGGTGATATCTTCTATCTGCACTCCCGTTTGCTGGAACGTGCCGCACGTATCATTAACCAGGAAGAAGTGGCGCGCGAAATGAATGATTTGCCGGATAGCCTGAAAGGAAAAGTAAAAGGTGGAGGGTCGTTGACGGCATTGCCCATCATTGAAACGCAGGCAGGAGACGTGTCCGCATATATTCCGACGAATGTAATTTCTATTACCGACGGACAGATATTCCTTGATACCGACTTGTTCAATCAAGGTAACCGTCCAGCCATCAACGTAGGTATTTCCGTAAGCCGTGTAGGTGGTAATGCACAAATCAAGGCGATGAAAAAAGTGGCGGGTACATTGAAGATAGACCAGGCTCAATATCGCGAACTGGAAGCATTTACAAAATTCAGCGGTGACATGGATCCTGTAACGGCGCTGACTATTGACAAAGGACAAAAGAATACCCGTCTGCTGATTCAGCCGCAGTACAGTCCGATACCGGTAGAAAAACAAATCGCCATTCTTTATTGTGGTACGCATGGTTTATTGCGCAATGTGCCATTGGATAAAGTGACTGAATTTGAACGTTCTTTCCAGGAAACACTTGAGATGAACCACCGTGCGGATGTACTTGATGTTCTGAAAAGCGGCTCCATTGATGATGACCTCTGCAAAAAGATTGAGGAGACAGCAGAGATGATAGCGAAACAATACTTGAGATAGTGTTTAGTGATTAGTGATTAGCATTTAGTGATTAGCATTTAGTGATCAGCATTCATAATTCATAATTCAAAATTCATAATTCAAAAAGATGTCCTCACTAAAAGAAGTAAAAAACCGAATAAGTTCCGTTAAGAGTACGCGCCAGATTACATCAGCGATGAAGATGGTAGCATCTGCCAAATTGCATAAAGCACAGGGGCGGATAGAGAATATGTTGCCCTACCAACAGAAGTTGAATGAGATATTGACGAATTTCTTGTCTACGGATGCCACGTTCGACTCACCTTATACGGAGGTACGGCCTGTGACTCGGGTAGCAATAGTGGTCTTTTCATCCAACAGTTCACTGTGTGGCGCATTCAATGCCAATGTACTGAAGATGCTTGAACAATCATTGGAAGAATACAAATCACTCGGCAAAGAAAACACCTTGATTTATCCCGTAGGGAAGAAAGTGGAAACAGCTATAAAAAAGCTGGGCATTACACCGCAGGGAAGTTATTCCGAAATGGCGGAAAAGCCTTCATATACAGATGCTTTTGCACTTGCCGGATTGCTGATGCAGGATTTTGTAGAGAAGAAGATTGATCACGTGGAGTTGATCTATCATCATTTCAAGTCTATGGGAGCGCAGGTGCTGACCCGGGAAGATTTTCTTCCTATCAATTTACATAAAGTAGAAGCTACTGCCGCTACCGAAGGCTCGGAACAGTGCGGATTCCATAATGACTATATTGTGGAACCGTCTATAGGTCAGTTGATTGCCGATTTATTACCTAAGGTGTTAAGCCAGAAACTATACACGGTACTTTTGGACTCTAATACATCCGAACACGCTGCTCGCACGCTTGCCATGCAAACGGCTACGGATAATGCGAATAAGTTGATACAGGATTTGACGAAACAATATAATAAGAGTAGACAGCAAGCAATCACAAACGAGCTGCTGGATATTATTGCAGGAAGTTTTAAATAAGAAACTGATTATACCTGTATTATTCATAGTGTAAGTACTTCGTTTATGAAGAGACACTTATGAATAATGCAGGCTAAGTATGAATAATACAGGTATAAGAGTATAAAAAGATGTTGCAACAAAGGTGTTATTGTACTAATTTCTATTACCTTTACGCCTCCATAATCAACACTTATCAGCTAATGGAACAAAACCACGAATTGACGCTTGCGTGGCAATTTATTGAAAATACAGGCACCCATCTTTTTCTGACCGGTAAGGCTGGCACCGGAAAAACAACTTTCTTACGGCAGCTCAAAGCCGGAAGTCCTAAGCGTATGGTCATTCTTGCTCCTACGGGCATTGCCGCTATCAATGCGGGCGGTGTGACGATACATTCCTTTTTTCAACTTCCATTTGCCCCCTATATACCCGATACTTCATTCAGTGCCGACGGTAAAGCGCAATACCGTTTCCGTTTCGGCAAGGAGAAGATTAATATTATGCGAAGCATAGACCTGCTGGTGATTGATGAAATCAGTATGGTACGCGCCGATTTGCTGGATGCCGTGGATGATGTATTGCGTCGCTTTCGTAACCGCAATAAACCTTTCGGAGGTGTACAGTTGCTTATGATAGGAGATTTGCAGCAATTGGCGCCGGTCATAAAGGACGAAGAATGGCAAATGCTGAATCGCTATTATGAAACTCCGTATTTCTTTTCCAGCCGGGCACTAAAGCAATCGGAATATTGTGCGATTGAACTTAAAACAGTTTACCGGCAAAGTGATACGTACTTCCTGGAGATGTTGAATCGTATTCGTGAGAACCGGTGTGATAAAGCCCTGTTAGATGGTTTGAACCGGAGGTATATTCCTGATTTTCAACCTTCAAAAGAAGAAGGTTACATCCGGCTGACTACTCATAATTATCAGGCGCAGCGCATCAATGATTTTGAGTTGGCACAACTGCCCGGACGCTCTTTTACATTCCGCGCTCAGATAGAAGGGAAATTTCCGGACTATTCATACCCTACGGATGAAGTGCTGGAGCTGAAACGCGGAGCACAAATCATGTTTGTGAAAAACGACTCGTCCGGTGGACATCGTTATTATAACGGTATGATTGGCGAAGTGACAAATGTATGGGCTGCGGGAATAGAAGTGCGTAGTAAAGATGGTGAAGAGGCTTTCGTATTGCAGGAAGAAGAATGGACGAATGCAAAATATGTATTGGATGAAGAAACGAAAGAAATAAAGGAAGATATCGAAGGTGTATTCAAACAGTTTCCTCTGAAACTGGCATGGGCTATCACGATTCACAAAAGTCAGGGGCTGACATTTGAACGTGCCATTATCGACGCGAGTGCATCTTTTGCGCATGGACAGACGTATGTGGCATTGAGTCGATGCAAAACGCTGGAAGGTTTGGTGCTAAGCGCTCCCTTGTCGGCAAGAGCCGTTATTAGTGACAGTGCAGTAGAAACCTTTACGGAAGATGCGCGAAGAAACGAACCTGACGAAACCCGTTACAGGCGATTGCAACAAAGTTATTTCCTGGAGTTACTATCGGAATTGTTTAATTTCGTACCGCTGGAGCAAGCGTTGAAGCGGTACGTGAGGTTGGTAGACGAGCATTTCTATAAACTCTATCCGAAGTTATTGGCGGAGTATAAATCGGAAACGGAACGTTTCCATCAGAAGGTGACGACAGTTGCGCAAAAGTTCAGTCTCCAATATACAAGGTTGGTTGATGCGGCGGAAGATTATGCTAAAGACAAGGTACTGCAGGAGCGTATTCATTTAGGGGCGGAATATTTTAAAGAACAGTTGTTGCCTTTGGATACCCTCAGAAGCAGTATAAGTGTGGAAGCTGACAATAAAGAACTCAGGAAACAACTGAAAGCTGCTGACGAGGAGTTGGAAGGCATGCTTTTGATGAAGGAAGATTTGTTGGAGTTTGTTGCCGGTAACGGTTTTTATGTTGGAGATTACCTGAAACGGAAAGCGATACTTTCCATTGATAATGCCGAGCCGGCTAAGGCTAAAGGGGAGAAACGTTCCGGTAATTCCCCGGAGAAAAGAAAGCGGAAGGCGGAAGCGGGAGAAAACGCGGGAAATAACGCAGAACGTAACTCTGAACGTAAACGGACTACTGAGGTGGTGGTTCCTTCGGACATTTTACATCCTGAACTGTACAAACGCTTGGTAGCTTGGCGTAATTCGGAAGCGTCCCAACTGGGACTACCGGTATATACGGTTATCCAGCAAAAAGCAATGTTAGGAATAACTAATTTATTGCCGGAAGACAAAGCGTCGCTTCTTCGTATTCCTTACTTCGGTAAGAAAGGGGTAGAGAAGTATGGGGACATGCTTCTGGAGATGGTACGGGAGTACAGGAAAGAGAATGGTATGAGTTTGAATTTTGAATTGGAGTGATAAGTGATTAATGTTTAGTGATAAGTGATTAGCAGTAGTATCTCTGTCAGCGAAGCTAATAGAGATACTTTTGCTTATCACTAAACATTAATCACTTATCACTGCGAAGCTCCACGTCCCCATTCATAATTCATAATTCATAATTCAAAATTCAAAATTAATCTTAAACATCAACCTTATTCCTTCTTCAAGCGTATGTGGCTGATAGCCCAGCTCCCTACGCGCCTTCTCAATACTCAATCCGCTGAATTTAGGACGCGGGGTAGCCTCATTCATTTGTTTGGTAGTAACAGGCACAATCAATGAACGATCCAGATTCAGCGTATCCGCTACACGGTATGCGATATCTGATATACTGAGACAATCCGCTCCACATATATGATATATACCACTATTCGGATGTTCTATGAGTTTCTCTATTCCTTGCGAAACATCTCCTACATAAGTCGGCGTACGCCACTGATCGGAAACAACCCGTATCTCTTCGTTATTCCGCAATCTGTTGGCTACTAATTGAATAATATTCCCGTGTTGTCCCGGCAAAGCGGCGCCATATACTACTACTACGCGCGCAATAGCATAATTATGGCACAATTCCTCAATATGCTTTTCGCCCGTTAATTTGGTAATACCATAGTAATTGACGGGAGCAGGAACATCTTCTTCCGTATAAAGACGGTCTGTGTTTCCACTGAATACGAAATCGGTTGAGAGGTGGATGAAGCGGGCGCCGGATGCCTCGCAGTGGAAAGCCAACAGCCCTACAGCAACGATATTAATATTTTCAGCTTCTTCGCGGTGTGTTTCGCAGTAATCAGGAGCGGATAGGGCAGAGGTGTTGATTACCACGTCGGGACATATATCGCGGAACAGCATTCTTTGTTCCGCCATTTGGCAGATATCTGCACGGATAAAGCTGTAATTTCCGGAACCAAATGCAATGTCGTCATGCAGGGAACAACCGGTTACGAGATAATTCTCATTACGTGATAAGTCGTTTAAGATACGGCGTCCGGTGAAACCGTTAGCGCCTATTACCAGTATTTTCTTCTTCATAATATGTTGTTAATTCAAGTCAGGAGTTAAGGAGTTATCGTTTCGCTTAGTAGTTATCAGCCCCAAGCGGGCTTAGTAGTTAAAGCCGATACTCCGTTTATGCTTTAACTGTATATATCAGTAACGATAGTATCTTTTCAATAAGCCCCAGTCTTTCCTTGTTGTACTTCAATTCTTATTCCAAACGACCCGTTTGCTGATTTCAGTTCAAAAGCGCCTTTGAAATTATTCCGTTCCCACGGCAAGGCAGAAGGATTGGGTACTCTCCAACCGTCTTTGTTATACTCTCCGTATGTATTGATACGCATACCGTTCTTCAAGCGGAAGCTTCCCATTTGCAAGTTGTGAAGTGAAGAACCGAAGCCTGTCAGCCCGAACGGATTCATACTGTATACGGTAGAATTCCCCAGGCTAAACATATCCGACAGGCCTTGCGAGTAAGTTGCATCCGGATTCAACCGGAACATAAAGCTATAGTCCTTGCTGGCATCGGGAATGCTTAAGGTAAATCTTGGCATTTGCGGCGCTGCCATTTTCATCAGGCTCATGTCCAAGAGAAAGCCATCGAAATCTTTCGTTTCCGATAATGTTATGTTATGCGTACTGTCGGCGGGTATCTCATTCTGCGCATTCACCCGAATGGCAAAAAGGCAGAAGAATATAACAAATAGTATTACTTTCATTGATACAATGGTCTTTATTCAAGGGCGAATATAAGAAATACCTGTGAATTGTGCAAATCAGGGGGGTAAGTTGAGTCATTTGTGCTTTTATGAATTATGAATTATGAATTATGAATTATGAATTATGAATTATTGAACACAGAGACGCAGAGACACAGAGTTTTTTTTCTTTTAAGAAGAGAACCTGAATAAGGGTACACAGAGAGGGCGACTACGTCGCAGAGAAAAAACTCTGTATCTCTGTGTTTAATTAAAGAGAAAACTCCGTATCTCTGTGTTTAATAATTCAAAATTCATAATTCAAAATGTCTCCGCGCCTCTCTGTTCAAACATAAATTCTCCTTTTATCTAACTCTCCTAATAGGTTTGTTTGGGGGTTCACCGCTTTCACCTTTTCGCGTAACACCCTTATTCATCGCACATAGCGGGTGAAATCACTCGGTAAAAAGTGCCCTTTTTGGGGCTTCACAGCCTTCACCCACCGTAAGTGTCACCATATTTGTCGGGATTTCAGCCGAACGGACAAATATTTATTTCCAGTCTTTTTTATTGTATTGAATTACAGGTGTTTGAACGGACAACTATAGTCGGCTTATCGGTCAACTCCAGTCGGCTTATCGGACGACTTGAGTTGACCGATAAGCCGACTGGAGTCGTCCGATTGAATCTCTGCAATTTAATTGAAATTGTGTTATATTGTGAATGAGAATTTAGGCGGGGCGGGGCAGTGATAAGTGATTAATGATAAGCTAATAGAGATACTCTTGCTAATCACTAATCACTAAACACTTATCACTGCGAAGCTCTGCTCCGCCTAAATCCTCCAAAGGTGAAGGCCTGTGAAGGCACGACCCCGCCCCACAGCCCCCACAAGCAGGGTACAAAAAAAACGCTTTCACCCGCTTTTGCCCATGAATAAGCAAACTACAGAAAAAGGTGAAACGTGTGAATGATTATTTCAAGCTTTTGTAGTATAGTGCTATTCCTTAATCCAATAATTTGCCGTAAATTTGCACCCCAAACTAAATATTATAAAATAATTATGGCAGCAAAACCAGGCATACCTAAGGGTACCCGTGACTTCTCGCCGGTAGAAATGGCGAAGCGTAACTATATATTCAACACCATTCGCGATGTATATCACCTCTATGGCTTCCAACAAATAGAAACGCCTGCCATGGAAATGCTTTCCACGCTGATGGGGAAGTATGGCGAAGAAGGCGATAAACTCTTGTTTAAGATACAGAATTCCGGCGACTACTTCTCCGGACTGACCGATGAAGAGTTGCTGAGCCGCAATGCAGCCAAACTTGCCGCCAAATTCTGCGAGAAAGGACTCCGCTATGACCTCACCGTTCCATTCGCCCGCTACGTGGTGATGCACCGCGACGAAATCACTTTCCCTTTCAAACGCTATCAGATACAACCCGTTTGGCGCGCCGACCGTCCGCAGAAGGGGCGTTACCGTGAATTCTATCAATGCGACGCCGACGTGGTAGGCAGCGACTCCCTGCTGAATGAAGTAGAACTGATGCAGATTATCGACACGGTATTCAACCGCTTCGGTATTCGCGTCTGCATCAAAATCAACAACCGTAAGATTCTGACGGGCATTGCCGAGATAATCGGTGAAGCCGACAAGATAGTGGATATTACCGTAGCCATTGACAAACTGGACAAGATAGGCCTGGGGAATGTGAACGCAGAGCTGAAAGAGAAAGGCATCAGCGACGAGGCTATCGCTAAACTTCAACCTATTATTCTGTTGAGCGGAACGAACGAAGAAAAACTGAGTACTCTAAAAGATGTGCTTGCCGGCAGTGAAATCGGACAGAAAGGGGTAGAAGAAAGCGAGTTTATTTTGAAAACCCTTGCTGCTTTTAACTTGAAGAATGAAATGGAATTGGACTTGACGCTTGCTCGTGGTTTGAACTATTATACAGGCGCCATCTTCGAGGTGAAAGCGCTGGATGTACAAATCGGAAGTATCACGGGCGGCGGGCGTTATGACAATTTGACCGGCGTATTTGGTATGCCCGGTATTTCAGGCGTAGGTATCTCTTTCGGAGCCGACCGCATCTTCGACGTCTTGAACCAACTCGATCTGTATCCAAAGGAAGCCGTGAACGGCACTCAACTCCTCTTTATAAACTTTGGTGAAAAAGAGGCTGCTTTCTCCCTGAACGCATTGGCAAAAGTCCGCGCGGCGGGTGTTCGTGCCGAAATATTTCCGGATTCATCCAAGATGAAGAAACAAATGGGTTATGCCAATGCCAAGAACATCCCGTTTGTGGCTCTGGTGGGTGAAAACGAAATGAACGAGAACAAGGTTACATTGAAGAATATGGAAACCGGAGAACAAGTGCTTGTGGCTGTCGAAGAGTTGATAAAGAAGATAAAGAAATAAAATGTATCTCTGTCAGCGAAGCTAATAGAGATACTACTGATCTCAACAATATAATAACATGCGAAACTTGAGTAATTAGCATACCTGAAGTTTCAGACCGGAACCAGCCTCAAAAGAAGCTGAAAAAAACTAAAAAAGGAGAGCCAAAACAGTTTCTTAACAAAAGAGTAAACACTTTGTAACCCTTAATGGTTATCTTTGTAGTGCAAACCTATAAAAATAATTGTTATGGATGTTTTGGAACCCAAATATTATGCGGCCGTCGGTATGGTGATGACATTAATAGCTGTGATATTCCTTTTCCTGATGGGGAATGCATTGGTACACTCCACCAAAAATTTCCGGCAGGGACATATTACGGAATTAAATTATGAAGTGGATGCGGAATCGGTAGACTTGTAACAGATAAATCTGCGTCATCCGCATTATCAGCGTCTAAAAAATAGCTTGCATAGCGTAGCAACCTAATTGAACTCTTTGCCAAAATGTCAGTTCCTCTACTGACATAATTCTAACTTTGCCCCTAACTTTGCCTTTTGGCACACTTTTCGCAATTTATTTTACGTCTCACTAAACAGAGGCGGAACATTACTATATATATAAGTATAACATATTAAAAACAAAAAAACAATGAACATTAAACCCTTGGCAGACAGAGTGCTGATACTCCCTGCACCTGCAGAAGAGAAAACAATCGGCGGTATCATTATTCCGGATACAGCAAAAGAAAAGCCTTTGAAAGGCGAAGTAGTGGCAGTTGGTCACGGTACGAAAGACGAAGAAATGGTATTGAAGGTGGGCGACACCGTTCTGTATGGCAAGTATGCCGGTACCGAACTGGATGTGGAAGGCGCTAAATACCTTATCATGCGTCAAAGTGACGTGCTCGCTGTTGTAGGATAAGAAACTGATAGGAGAATCAAAACAGTTTCTAAGTTTCATTCATTCATTCATTATTAATCCTTAATTTGTTTATCAAACTATGGCAAAAGAAATATTATTTAATATCGACGCCCGCGACCAATTAAAGAAAGGTGTCGATGCTTTGGCTAATGCAGTAAAAGTAACATTAGGCCCGAAAGGACGCAATGTGATTATCGAAAAGAAGTTCGGCGCTCCTCAAATCACCAAAGACGGTGTAACGGTAGCCAAAGAAATAGAATTGGCAGACGCTTATCAGAATACCGGCGCACAGCTGGTAAAAGAGGTAGCTTCCAAAACCGGTGATGATGCCGGCGACGGTACAACCACCGCAACCGTTCTGGCTCAGGCCATCGTGGCAGAAGGCTTGAAGAACGTAACTGCCGGTGCAAGCCCTATGGATATCAAACGCGGTATCGACAAAGCGGTTGCCAAAGTAGTTGAATCTATCAAGAACCAGGCCGAAACAGTAGGTGACAACTATGACAAGATTGAACAGGTTGCTACCGTATCTGCAAACAACGACCCGGTTATCGGTAAACTGATTGCCGACGCTATGCGTAAAGTTTCCAAGGATGGCGTCATCACGATTGAAGAAGCTAAGGGTACCGACACTACCATCGGTGTGGTAGAAGGTATGCAGTTTGACCGCGGCTACCTGTCTGCTTACTTTGTGACCAATACGGAGAAGATGGAGTGCGAGATGGAGAAACCGTACATCCTGATCTACGACAAGAAGATTTCCAACCTGAAAGATTTCCTGCCTATCCTCGAGCCGGCTGTGCAAACAGGCCGTCCTCTGCTGGTAATTGCAGAAGATGTAGATAGCGAAGCACTGACTACATTGGTAGTGAATCGTCTGCGCTCTCAGTTGAAGATCTGTGCAGTGAAAGCTCCGGGCTTCGGCGACCGTCGCAAGGAAATGCTCGAAGACATCGCTATCCTGACAGGTGGCGTTGTTATCAGCGAAGAAAAAGGATTGAAACTGGAACAGGCCACTATCGAAATGTTGGGTACTGCCGACAAGATAACCGTTTCTAAAGATAATACGACTATCGTAAACGGCGCCGGCGACAAAGACGGCATCAAAGAACGTTGCGAGCAAATCAAGACTCAGATTGTTGCTACCAAATCGGACTACGACCGTGAGAAATTGCAGGAACGTCTGGCTAAGCTGTCAGGTGGTGTGGCTGTTCTTTACGTAGGCGCTGCTTCCGAAGTGGAAATGAAGGAAAAGAAAGACCGCGTAGATGATGCATTGCGTGCAACGCGTGCCGCTATCGAAGAAGGTATCATCCCGGGTGGTGGTGTAGCTTACATCCGCGCTATTGATATTCTGGAAGGAATGAAGGGCGATAACCCTGATGAAACAACCGGTGTTGAAATCATCAAGCGCGCTATCGAAGAACCTCTTCGCCAGATTGTAGCCAATGCCGGCAAAGAAGGCGCTGTAGTAGCTCAGAAGGTTCGTGAAGGCAAAGGTGACTTTGGTTACAATGCCCGGATAGACATTTACGAGAACTTGCACGCTGCCGGCGTGGTTGACCCAGCCAAGGTAGCTCGCGTAGCTTTGGAAAACGCTGCTTCTATCGCGGGTATGTTCCTGACTACCGAATGTGTAATCGTAGAAAAGAAGGAAGATAAACCTGAAATGCCGATGGGCGCTCCCGGAATGGGTGGCATGGGCGGAATGATGTAATTCTGTCCTTTAAGAGATACAATGGTAAGAACCACTTTCCCGTCAAGGGGAGGTGGTTCTTTTTTTGTTCGCCCGGCATGTGTGTACCGCGCTGTTTGGCTATTTCATATATAAGAAGTATATCTTTGGGAAATGTGAATAAGAAACCTGTCACAGTTAACGTCTTTTTTCCTTTTATTCGTTAGAAAATAGTATATTTTTAATAAAAATTCATCCTGTTATTCTTCGTTTGTTATTTAATTAACTTATATTTGCGCTTAAATAATATTTGGTATCAACAGAGTGTTCGCCTCTTTATTCATATAACAAATGTTTATTATGTTAAAGGGGAAAAAGGTGATGATTGTTTTGCAAAATCAAAACAGTTTATAACTGAAAGAGAGTGTGAAGGGCTGACGACGATTCTTTAAATAGCGTCGAAAGCTTACTTTTACGGAACTGCAAAACTACTAAAAAGGGTTGCTCATAGAAAAAAAGAAGGGTTTTCTATGGGCAAAATCGGCAGCGGCCTGATAGCCTGAATTGTATTTGAAAAAAAGAGGCGTAGTTAATCTATTATTTAGTGATAAATAGAACTTCTTAATTAAAGCAAAATTATCTGAGTCCTAAAGATAATTCTTGCAAGTGGTTTGTTATGGATTATATAATTATAATCTGTTGATATATATGATGGAAATATGAAGGGATATTGAGATGTATATATTAATATTTATGTAACTAAATCAAAATGAGAATGAAAGAAGTATTTTTAACTAAATTCATGGAGGGACTAATTGCTGAGTTAGAGAAAGAACAGCGTAGTGGTACAGCTCATGTGTACAGAAGTACATTGAACAGAGTTCGAAAATTTATGAATGGACGCGAGATGAGTTTTAAACAGTTGACTTCAGAGTGGCTGATTCGGTTTGAGCAGAGGCTATTGTCGGAACAGTTGAAATGGAACACGGTTTCTACTTACATGCGCATGTTGCGGTCCATTTATAACCAGGCGTTGGAGCGTGGAATCGCCACATATACTCCACGTCTTTTCAGTAAGGTGCATACGGGGGTTGACAGTCCGGTAAAGAGGGCTGTATCGCCGGAAGTGATATCCAAACTGATGAAAAGTGAAAAGGAATTGCCTCAGAACCTTTCTTTCTGTCGCGATGTATTCGTTCTGCTGTTTTTGTTCCGCGGGATGTCTTTTGTGGACTTGGCGTATTTGCGCAAGTGCGATTTGCAAGGGGATGTCATTACTTACCGCAGGCATAAGACGGGGCGTAGGATGACCGTTGTGGTTTGCGCCGAAGCGATGGCGATTATCGACAAGTACAAGGATGAATTTTCTCATTCACCTTATCTTTTTCCTATAATAAAGAATCCGAATGGCAATGAATACCGGCAATATACCCGTATGTTGCGGCTGGAGAACTACCATTTGTTGGAGTTGGCCCGTTCTTTGAATATAAGGGAGCGGTTGAGCACTTACACCGCTCGTCATACCTGGGCGACTACGGCATTGCGGCAAAATTTTAATTCCAATCTGATATGTGATGCGATGGGGCATTCTTCCGTAAAAGTGACAGAAACTTATTTTCAGCCTTTCAAAGAGGCCGAGATAAATCGGATGAATCAGTCTATTATTGCATTCGTATTGTCGAAGAACGGGTAGGTGACGTATGTGTATTTCGTATTGGTAATTTCTTGATTATCAATGAAATAATTCGCCGTTACTTGGCGAGTAATAGAACATCAAATCATGCGGCAAAATTAGAGGTATTTTTTTGAATAGCAAATAAAAATGCAGAAAATATTATATTTTATAGTGATTTTTATGTAGAAAAAGCAAGTTTTGAATATTATAGGATAGTTTCTTCCCATTTGAACACAATAATAGTATAGTCCATCTTTATAGCTTTAAAGATGGAAAATGATTTCTATTGCCTAAACAATACGTAAAATTAAATTTCATAGTAGTCTGCGCATGGAGTTGTGCTAATAATGTATGCTATTATGTATGTACCGTTACTCGCCAAGTAACGGAAAAACAAAAGCTTCTGGTGAAGAAGTAAAAGTACTTTTTAGAGTAGATACCAATATTATTATTTAGGTTTTACATTATTAATTTAATTTTAAAAATTATGAGAAAGAAAATGATTTTGATGTGGTCATTGTGTGCTGCAATGACATTTAGTGCGTGTACGGAGAATGAAGAAGCTCCGGTAGTTAAGGGCGTGGATTTTGCTATCCAGTTAAAATTTGATGGAGCAAATAAGACGAGAGCTGAAGTTACGAAAACGAATGCTATTCCTGTAACTTCATGGGATATTATTGAGAAGGTGCAGTTCTTCCTTTATGGTACAACCGGTGCGGATGCCGGAGTAGTGAAATTCTCTTCTGTAGAAACACCGGGTAGCGGAGCGGATGTATCTGGAAGCAAGAAATACACGTACACAAGTGTACCGGAAGGTACTTATACGTTGGTTGCTATAGCCAGTACTACAAAAGGAAAGATGGAGAATGTCACTTCTTATGTTGGTACAAGTGCTGCAGACTGGACTAAATTCAACGTCCTTGATAAAAACATATCAAGTTTGTCCATGACGCACAAGGCTACTACTTTCCCTAGTTTCCTTTCTTCGGAATATACCGGAGCTACTGACGTGAAAGCTTTCTCGGAACCTGCGGAAATCTTTATGGGTAGTACTACGGTACAAGTGCAAGGCAATACTGCCAATATTGCTACTGTTACTCTGAAGCGTGAAGTGTCTCTGATGCGTGTACGTCTGAATATAGGGGGTAACTCTGATGTTAACTTCGCTGCGAATAATGCTATCTTGATTCGTCACTTGCCGAAGGAAATGAAGATAGCAGACGGTAATGATGGTGGAGTAAGCGCTATTTCGGTTACAAGAAATGTTCAGATTGCTACAGGGCTTAATACTGCAAACCCTGCAGTTAATACAGGATACGGTTCTGATGCGACTAAATTGAGTATTTTAAATACTGCAGAGGGTTTCACCATGTGGAAAGATATCATCGTATTCCCCAACTCCACCCGTGCTGTAGAAGCTGTTGCCGCTACCGCCGGTGGTAACGCTGATGGTTTACGCAGATACCTTATCGCTGTTTCCGGAAAAGCCCAGGCTGGTCATATTTTGGCAGACGGAACTCCCCTTGATGCTGACGGAACTGTGTACTGGTATGGTATAGTACCTGAAAAGTTCCTGCCGAATCAGATTCGTGAAGTAAACATTACCTTGAATACAGGTGGTTATACTGAACTTCCCGTTAACGAATTTGGTGACTTGGATATCACTGTTAGTACACCTATGAATTGGGATAACAACATTGTGACTTCTACCGTTAATATGTAAAAAACATCCTTCATACCTCTGATGATGATAGCAGGGAGCAGGGAAACTGGACGCAGATACTTGTTGCGCACCCCCTGCCCCCGCTATATTTTCAGTCGGAATACTAATGCATAAATTATAGAAAATGAGCAAAAACGGACTTCTCATAGTGTTGTTCACCCAGGTAGTTACTTTACTTTGGCTAACTTCGTGTACTTATGACTATTTCGAAGACGAGACCACATACCAGGTCTTTGTACCGGAAGTCCTGAATAATACTGTCAGCGACTGCCGGGTACTGGTCTACGATGCTACCGGAGCGTTGGTTGGCTCACGCTATGCCACCTATCCGGAATGGAATAAAGACCCGCGTATGGCAACCGGCCTGTTCAGTTTCAAGCTGCCTCCCGGCGAATATAATGTGTTTTGCTATACCAATACGGACAACATCCGCTTTATGGACGACCATCACACGGAGTCTTCGGCTTTTGTATTGAAGGATCATCCCTACGACGCCAACCATTACGTGCACCCTTCGGATATACATTATCAAAAATTCGACGCTGTGGTAGTGGAGCATCCGAGTATTTTAGTGACTGATACCGTGGATTTGGAGCGTTACACCGGCCGTATTACCGTACGTTTTAAGAACTTCCCCGCCGATGTATCCAGCATAAAGAATGTGCAGTTGACAGCCGAGGGCGTTTCGGTGATGCAGTACCTGAAGGATCATGAATCTGTAGCTTCCCGCCTGACTACCACCAGCCGTCTGACAGAAGACGACCGGATGTACCACCTGGATACGCTGCCTGTACAGGAAAACGCCAATATCGTGGAAGTAGACCACACTTACATGCCCTCCATCGAGAATGTACCCATGGTACTGAATTATACCTTCCTCACTGATAACGGCCTGATGGTCATGCACCTGCCTGTTGAGGTGAAAGATAAGAATACGGGTCAACCCCTGCGACTGATGTCGGGTGAACGTATCATTATTGAAGTGGACTCCTATACGGTTATCAGTATAGGTATTGTGGGCTGGGACGAAGATATCCAAACCGGAGGAAGTGTCGACCTTGGATGATAATATACATAAATAAAGAAAGAATTATGAAATTGATTGTGCGATGTATCTTGTGTCTTACGCTCCTGCTCTGTTCTATGAGTGGTGTGCAGGCGCAGAGCATAAAGGTCAATGTCCCCTTGTGGTTCACGGGGTCACCCAACATTGGCTTTGAGTATACGCTGACCCGGCAAATCACTGTGAACGGTGAAGTGGCGTGGCTACCGTATATGTTTAAGAGCGGCGAAGAAGTATTCCGCGCCCTCCAGTCTACGCTGGAACTGCGCTATTACATCAACCCGCATAACTTCTACACCAACGACTCCTGGGACGGCTTCTATGTTGGTCCTTATGCGATGTACGGCAACTTCAATATCGGTCTGTTGACGAACGACGACCCCTTGCAGAGCTTCCGCCGTATGGGTTGGGGCGTATCGGGCGGTGTCACGGGCGGATACAAGTATGCTTTTAATTCCCGTTGGGGATTGGACTTCAATCTGTGTCTTGGCTATGCGCATCTACAGTACGACAAGTACAAGTTGGGTGGCGAATACTCCGCCTTCCCTTTGGAGCGGAAGCGGACGAAGACCTGGATTGGCCCTACGAAAGTGGGCATAAGTGTTACCTATAATATATACCGTTAATGTGTACTGATAAAGAGTTGCTGAAAATGAAAAGAAAGAAGATTCAAGTTCTGTTGTCTGCTATTGCATTTCTTTTATTGCTGGGAGTTAGTGTTTCCGCCTTTGCTCAGGTACGTAAAGTAGGCCGTATGGAACGGCGGGCTGATCGCAATTTTATTAGTCAGAAATTTGATAAGGCCATGTCGCAATACGAGGTGGCTGTTAAGCGCGTGATGGATGATGATTCCAAAGCGGCGCTTCATCTAAAGGTAGCACGTTTGTACTTCATGGTCAGAGACTACAAACTTGCGTCCGAACATTATGGTCAGGCCATAGAGTTGCGCCCCAATATCCTTGGGATGGACGATGTCTGCGAGTACGTGGACGCCTTGCGTTTCCAGGGAAAGATTCGTGAGGCAGAGGCTATTTGCCTGAACAATGCCTACAAAAACATATATAGCCGTTCACAGCGTTACCAGAATACGCTGGAGGCTCTTGCCATGAGCCATTCCATTCAGGAAGAACCCGGCTACTCGGCTAAGCGCTTGTCCATGAATTCGGGTAACTCCGAATACTGGGTCGGCATTTACGGCGACCAGCCGTTCTATGCCATGAGCTACAGCCAGTTCAATGACCCGCGTAAAACGTTTTTCCATCGCACCCTCTACTATGAGCTGGATGCGAACGAGGATGCCGGAAACAATAAATCCCAGAAACCGCCCAAGCGTTATGACTATTTCAACCGGATTCCTGCCGACTTGCAGAATGGCCCGGTTACTTTCTCCTCCAATATGGACATGATGGTGACAACGGTTATCGAATACGATATAGCGCGGACATCGGTTGCCATGGCGGATAAGAAATTCCGTCCGTTCCGTACCAAATTATACTACTCCATATTGAAGAACGAGAAGAGCCGCTTCTCCAGATATATTCCGGTGTTGCCGCAGGAATCAGTGGCTTCGTACGCCCATCCTTATTTGTTTAATAATGGTAAGTCTCTGCTGTTCGCTTCGGATATGGCAGGCGGTCACGGAGGATTCGACCTCTACGTTGTTCACTGGAACGACGAAACCCAGTCGTGGGGAGCGCTCGTGAACCTGGGCGCCGAGATTAATACCGAGGGCGACGAAATCTTCCCCGTATTCTTTAAGGGACGGCTCATCTTCTCCTCCAACGGTTTGGCAGGCTTCGGCGGCTACGACCTGTTCAGTTGCGCTTTTGATAAGGACGGTATCATGCCGGGCGGCGTCAGTCATTACCCTTACCCGGTGAACTCCGTGTTCAACGACTATTATATGTGCCCCATTGACTTGCAGAGCGCCTATTTCGTTTCCGACCGCGCCATGGAGTCGCAGGACGACATTTACTACCTGCGCACCATGGAAGACCTGGGCGTTCAGCGCGAGAAACCCTTTTACGGCATGAGCGAAGAAATGGCTGTTCTTGGCGGGTCGTTGTTGCTGAAGGGAGCTACGGAAAATGTCCGTAAGGAGACTGTCTCTTTGAAGAAGTTTGTTCCGGACGGTCTGTTGCTGACCCTCTATTTTAACTTCGATTCGGATGCATTGACAGAAGAGTCTGTCCGTCGCCTGAATGTATTTGCCGAAGAGATGGGCGGTTATGACCTCTCCGAACTGAAGTTCGACGGTTATGCCGACGAAATGGGTAGTGCAAACTACAACTACGAGCTGTCCGGTCGCCGTGCACAGCGTGTTGCCGAGTACCTCCGCGAACTTGGCGTGGATGTGAACTTTATGATTGAAGCCCGCGGCAGAACGAAGCTTTCTCCTGAAGAAGTGAAGGAAGAAGTAGGAAGCTACGTCTGGAAAGAGAGAGATATTGACTGGATACGCGTGAACCGCCGTGCCAGACGCGTGGAAATATATAACAAGAGGTAGAAAATTTAAAAGAAAACGAGATATGAAGAAGAGAAGAACTCATAGTGTGTGGATGTTGCTCCTGTTGGTTGCCACACTCTGTCTGCCGGCGAAGGCACAATATATGCCGGTGGTGTTTGATAAACAGTATGGTGATGCAAACCAGATCCAGCAAGTATGTCCGTTGCCCGGTGACGAAACCGTTATCCTGGGTAAGGAAGGAAAAGTATTCAGCCTGACGTGGTTAGACCGTTTGGGCGAAGTTGTTTTCTCGTTACCATTGGCGGGATTTACAAATATCAGTGAAGTGACCGAAGTCGACAACGGCTGTGTGTTGATTGTAGGACAGTCGTCTCCGCAGAATGTTCGCAGCAAGAAGGACCAGGCTCTGCTTAGCGGCCGTGCCATTGTGGTAAACCGCAAGGGACTGCTCGTGCAGAATATTTATGCCGGCGAACAGGGTAGCGAACTCCTGAAAGGAACGCTGCTGCGGGACGGCTCACTGGTGCTCTCGGGCACTGAACCCAAAACTACCGGTGAACGCCAGGGTATATTGGTGAAAACGGATAAGACCGGTAAAGTACTTTATAACTATAAGAATGCCGGAAGCGGCTATTGCAACCAGTTTGTTGTGATGGGCAACGCTACGGAATATATATGTGCCGCCTTTACGGGCGACCGCGAGAAGGAGCAAACCATCATCGTCCGCCTGGATGACAAAGGCAAGCCCTACTATACCACCACCATCCCTGCAAAGAAATACGTGGTGACCGGCCTTCATGCCAATATCAACGAAGGCTCGGTCATCATCACCGGCAATTCTCCGGTAGAGGGTGGTGTTATCTATAAGATACGCCCTGAGGGAGATATCGTATTCGGTAAGACCCTGATTCCCGCAAGCCAGGGAGTAGCCCTGCTGAACCACCTGCGTGTTGCCCGCAACGGCAATATCCTGGTTGGCGGTAGCGGCGACAGAGGTTACTACGCCCTGCTTCGTAACGACGGAACAGCCCTCTATTCCGGCTCCTCCACCGGCCAGGTGAAGGGCTTGGGCATGAACCTGTCCACGGGCGAATCGGTGGTGACTACTTACGATATGAATGCCCGCCGCGGCACATTCGTCCGCATCCAGTCAAGCGGAAAGGCGGAGTTTGAACGCACAATAGACGGTAACTTCAACATGGTGCGCGTAGACAATAACGGCGAAGTGCTGTTGCTGTCGTCAGATGAAGGACGTGTTTGCATGTACTCGGGCACAGGCCAGAGGGAGTTCGACCGTTACGTGACCGACAACCAGCCTACCACTTTCCGCCAGGCGTTTACCACCGTATCCGGTGAGTTGATGTTCCTCGGCAAGGGCAGCCGCCTGGTGAAACTGGGTCACGGGCTTTATGTATCCGATGTGAAGATTACGAAGCCGGTAGTCGGAACAGCCACGGCTGTGTTCACTATCACCCTGACAGGTTATGCCACTACCAGAGAAGGCGCACCCGTGCCCGTAACTGTGGGCTATGCCACCCGCGAAGTCTCGGCTACTATGGCTAACAACTATATTCCCGTAGAAGGCAAACTCTCGTTCACTCCTTCCCGCGGTTCGTCGGGCAAGTATCTGGTGAAACAGGATATCGAGGTGCCCATCAAGGCGAACGACCTGGTGGAAGGCGTGAAGAACTTCGAGCTGGTACTGTCTGATGTGCAGCAGAGTTATCTGGTGAAACCCGTAGGCGAAGCTGTTATTGACGACCAGCAGGCAGTTGTGAAACTGGTTCGCACCGAGCGTGGCGAAGAAGGAAGCAAGGACATTGTGTACGAGCTGGGTCTGTTCAAGCCGGACGGTACTTCGCTGGTGAATGCTACCGGCGCCAATATCATCGTCGACGGTATGTACGGCGAAGGCACTACGGATGCGCTTGACTTTGATATGGGCTTGACGCCGCGAGTGGTATTCGCTAATGGCGCCCGCAAGTCTACGTTCAATGTGAAGACGCTTGAAGATACCCGTTACGAGCTTCCGAAGACGGTTATTGTGAATTTCAACAAGACCCATTGCCTGAGCGGTTCTAATGTAACGTTCGATGGCGAGATGTTGAGTTGCAGCGGCGTGGTTGTCGACCAGCCGGCGCGTTTGGCTATTGCTTCGCTGGGCGACCATCGAGTTAATAACAACGTAGTATCCGGCTTCTTCACCGTATCCCTGCTTCGCGCTTCGGACGGGGCGTTGCTGACTAACACTACCGGCAGCGACATCGTTCTCGATTGTGCAACCCTGCCCGATGCCACGGCTAAGGAAGGCAAGGACTTCGTATTCACGAACCTGCACGACCTGCGCATCAGTGGTGATGGTAACCACAGTTCTACGAATGTGAACGGTGTAATCCTCTATAGTACAGATACTGCCGAGAAGCAAGTTAAGCTGAAAGTGAAGTCTGTGAAGCAGCCTGCCGGGGCACAACCGGTTAGTGTGCTGGATACGGAAAGCACGGCAGATTTCACGATAAGAAAGTAAAGTATAATATGATAATTTTTTAGACGCGGATGACACGAATGACACAGATTTAAATACAGAGACACAGAGTTTCTTTGTCTTAATGATTAGCAGACTATCTCTATTCTCCTCCTC
>NZ_DBDF01000003.1:0-6559 GCF_002293435.1 Bacteroides sp. UBA939
TCAAAACCCTGGGAGGGAGTTTTGCATAATCGTTCAGACTTCATCCCGTGTTATGCAAAACAACACAGAAATTGCATCCAAAACATTTTTTAGCTTTCAAAATTTGCTCTTTTAATCATTTTATCATATATTAGCGCCCCATTTTCTAAAATCCGTCTGATACATTTCTTTTATGGTATGGATACTTATGACAACTTGAATAGCGGATTATCTGAAGAAGAACTGAAACAGATAAGAAATATCGCTCCTCCCGATGACATAATCACTTCCGAAGTATTGCAGCGACTCCGTGAAGGTGATCACGAGAGTTATAAAAAGGTGTACCTTCACTGGAGGAGACCTATCCATAGATTCGTTTTCAATCTGACCGGAACCGAAGGGGATGCCGACGATATTACTCAGGACATTTTTGCTGTTCTCTGGAACTACAGGGAGAAGATAGACCCTGAGAAAAATATACGGTCGCTCCTTTTTCTGATAGCAAGGCGAATAGCCTATAAAAGTAACCAGGCAAATCGGATCCGTGAAAGGTATGCGGACTCCGTCTGGATGGACGAAAGTGATTACTTTACTTCGCACGATATTGTGGTGGAAAAGGAAGTCCAACTTCTGAAGCAGGCGCTTCTGCAACGCATGACTCCGCAGCAAAGGAAAATCTTTGAGATGAGCCACGACGAGGGACTTACCCCTGAAGAGATTGCCGAACGGCTCGGTATCAAACGGGAGACTGTCTATAACCAACTCTCAAAAGCGAGAAAGACCCTCCGTGACGCCATCCTGTTCATGCTCCTTGTTTTCATGAACTTATCTCCGAATGACTTGGAAACTGTTTCGAATTCCCTTCTTTGAGTTTGAACTGCATTATTCATACTCAAGAGTTAGAGGAGTTATCACTTCGTTAGGAGTTAAGGAGTTAAAGCCGACACTCTGTGAATCATGTAACTATCCTGAAACAGAGCATATTACAAATAAAAACTATTTTTTTTAGAAATTCTTATGTGAGATTTTGCCACTTCAAGGTATTACGTATATAAAGAGCAATAAAATTGAACCAATTGCTGCAAATAAACGTTTAAAACTTGAAGATATGCAAGATTGGAATAGAAATAGGCAAAGAGCTGTTGACCTACTCAATCTATTGAAGGACGATGCTACCGACTCCAAAATGAAAGAGGAGATACGCGCATGGTTTTGGAGTGAAGTCAGCAGGGATACCAAAGATGCCGCTATATTAGAGGAATTCCAGCAAATGACGCCCAGCCGGATTCCGGACAAATCCGACCATAAGAAATATGCGGAGTTGGCCGCCCGGCTGAATATAAAGGACTCAGCTCCCATGCATGTGCAGAAAAAGAAAGGAATCTCCCTTCTCCGCGCCTCTATGTATATAGCCGCTGCTGTGGTACTGTTCCTCAGCATATCGGGCATTATCCATCTGTGGATTGATGAAACCGGTAATGTGATGAAGGGGCGCCAGCTTGCTGAGGTAACGGTAAGCGCCGGTTCGACCGCACGATCGATACTGCTTCCCGATGGTTCGAAAGTGGAATTACAGGCGCAGACCGAGCTAACATACGACAGTACCTTCACTTCCGGCAGACACGTGTACCTTGATGGAGAGGCCCTTTTCTCTGTAGCGAACTCCCAAAACGATACGGGGAATACTATTCCTTTTTCGGTTACTACCGATGATATTACAATCAACGTACACGGAACGGTTTTCCGGGTTACCGACTTTTCTGACACAACCCGGAGCGTTGTAAAACTGTATAAAGGTTCTGTTAGTGTTGAAGCAAACGATGTGACTACCACTTTAAAACACGGTGAAGAGTACAGTTACAGTAATGTCACCAAAGAGTCGGACATCGACTTAATCCCTGCGGGGGAAATGGTTGGTCATGGTTTTATGCCGCTTTTGAGGTTCGATGGGTCGTCCCTTGGAGATCTTATCACTTCCCTCAAAGCCAATTATAAAGTGGAGTGCGTGCTACCTAAAGGTGTAGACCTTTCATGGGGAAAGTTCTCAGGCGACTTTCATTCGGAGGATTTAAAAAGCACTTTACATATACTAACGAAGTCGAATATGGCGTACATTTTCACACTAATAGATAATAAGATATTGGTGAAGAAAAAATAAGCTAAACTATATCAAGATGAGAAGAAATCGGTGGATTGAACATAGTTTTCTCCTAAACCTTGCTGTGTCAACAATTTGCTTACTAAGCGGCCTCCAAACCGCATACGCACAAAGCGGAAAAGTAATTCTACCCCTGCGGGAGGCAACAGTAAAACAGGTGATGAGCTATGTACAGAAACAGACGAACTATAAGGTAGCCATAAATTGGGATGACCTTAATCCGGGAAGAAAAGTCTTTTTCCCGTCACATGAGCTGGAGGTTCCGGAATTATTGCAAATCAGCCTGTCCGGAACGGGCTTCACGTGGGAGGTGGAAGGCAGCCAAATCATCATTACCCATGAGGTTCAGGACGGCAGGCACAATGAACGCAGCGCAATGACAGACCGCCACAGTTTCCCCAAAGCGTCAATGACCTTCATTCCCGACCCATGGAGCCGCACACAAAAGCCGTTTGACAATATGTTCAACACCCATAAGACCTATTGGAATTACCATGACAACAAAGAAGATTCAATCGGCATGGCAGTTGTCAACTATCGCGTCAACAGCGCGGTGGTCGAAAAGGACTACATGGACAATGCCCGGACACTGAAACTTATACACCAATCCTTAACAAACAGAGACATACTTGCTAAACTGGACTACATCGTCATTACAGGAGGCTCCTCACCCGAAGGCAATACGGCAGCGAACCTGAAACTCGCTGCAGCCCGGTCGCTGGCGATGAAATCATACCTGATGTGGCAGTATCCTTACCTCGACAGGGATATTATCTACACTTTCTCCATCGGAGAAGACTGGAGCGGCCTGCATAAGATGGTCGAGGAGGATTACAATACCCCTTACCGCGACCAGATTCTCCATGCGATTGACTCACACACCGGCAGCGACGCCATACGCGCCGCACTCAAGGATATCGACAGCGAGGAAGCCTACAGGTATATCGCTACCAACATGTTACCGCACCTGCGCGGCGCAGCAGCAGCCACCCTTCATTTCAGAGAAGAGGAGCAACACGTGCCGAAGATTGTTGAAACCCACATCGTCGACACGGTGTATATCGAAAGAACGATAGAGAAAGAGCGGATTGTGCTGCAGGAACCTGAACCGAAACCTCAACCCGAACCTAAACCCGGAACCGGGACTATGCCTGAACTCGAACCGTATCCCTTGGTCGCCTTCAAGACAAATCTGCTTTTCGATGTCGTATCGGCATTAAACGTGGAGCTTGAATTCCCTATCGGACAGCGCTGGTCGATAGCCGGAGAATGGGTATTTCCGTGGTGGCTTTATGAGAAAAAACAGTATGCACTGGAAGTGGGCAACGGTAACCTCGAAGTGAAGTACTGGTTCGGCAACCGCAATAACCACGAGCAGCTCACGGGTTGGTTCATGGGCGTATACGGCGGCATCGGGTACTATGACCTCGAATGGGAGACCGAAGGTCATCAGGGTGAGTTCTGGCACACCGGCATCAGCGGCGGATATGCCCACACCATCAGTAAGAACGGGAGATGGCGGATGGAATATACACTCGGACTCGGTTATCTGAGTGCGGACTATAGGATATATGTACCTAAAACGGGTACGGACAATGAATGGCATTTGATACGCCAGGGTAACGGCCACCGCAACTGGATTGGGCCGACACGGGCGAAGGTGTCTCTTGTGTGGATGTTCAATCACGGTTACCGGAAGAAAGGAAGTACGAAATGAAAAGAACGGTAATATATTTGATACTCACCGCCGCAGCCGCCATGCAACTGTTAACGACCTGCGAACGCCGTCCGCTGGAGGATGACTTCGGTATTATGGCGCTGATTCCGGTAAAGATAGACTGGAGCAAGTCCAACATACCCGTAACGGATGCAAGCGGCAACGGCTATGTACACCGTGTTTCGTTGCGCTTCTTCCCCAAGGATGGTTCTCCGGCTTTCGACCGTTACCTGGAGATGAACGTCATTGAAGACAAGATAGAGGTTCCTATCGGCGAATACTCGGTGGTGGCGTTCAACGAGTCCGTGTACGACGTCTATTGGGAGGATGCGATATTCTTCAGCGAAGTGAACAGTTATACGAATTTCGCCGCCACGATTATCCACGATAATGCTGCAAACTATCCTCACTACCGTCCGCTCGCGGGCGAGGAATTGATTGTTGCCCCCTTCCGGCTGGCATCGTGGAGCCTCGACAACTTCACGATAACCAAAGAGACAGTTACCCGCACGCGCTCCACAACGAAGGCGGGCTTCCGTGAGGACGGCATGGAGAACGCGCTGACCAAAATCGTGATGCGCCCCCTTACCTATAATATAAATATAACCGCCCATGTGGAGCACCTCGCTTCGGTGCAGCTCATTCAATGCGCAGTGCGCGGCTTTGCACGGAAGGTCTACATGGCCTCGGCCAAGACCGGCCATTCTCCCGCGACGCACGTTTCCAAACTCAACACCCGTGTGTGGGATGCAGGGTCGCAGACGGACGGAACGGTAAGCAAGAGCTTCCTGAGTTTCGGACGACTGCCGCAGGCCGAGGACTACAAAATCAACATCGACGCACTGTTCATCGACGGCACGCTCTACGACCAGCAGTTGCTATACGATGTAACCGGCCAGGTCATCGCCGCCCCGAACGGCGAAATAGATATCGGTATCGACCTCGCCATGCAGTTGCCACGTATAACGGACGGTATCTTCGTGGGCGAATGGGATGATGAGGTTATTAGAATTAACTAACTATATAAATCCACTTTACAAATTGATGATTATTAAACAACTTAATTTTAAACATTTAATTTTATTTGATTATGAAACGATTATTTATTGCACTTGCAACTGTGAGTCTGATACTGACCGGTTGTTCGAAAAATGAAACTGAGGATTACAATATACCGAATCCGGATGTTATCACTTTTTCATCATCTACATCAAGGGCTGTCATAGCCGACCTATCGACACTGACCAATGCCACCAACGGCTTCCGGGTGTACGGTAAGACCAACGACGTGAACAACGCATGGTACACGAACGTGGACGGCGCAAACAACTACAAGTACTCCACAAGCTGGGGATGGGCAGGAACACCTGCAACATGGCCTACCAGCGCCGCGTCTTATCCGATGAATTTCTATGCCATGTATCCGGATGTTGCACCGGCGGAAACTCCGGCTACTGCGTTGACAAGGGAGATAACGATTGCCGGTAGTGCAGGCACTCAGGAAGACCTGTTGGCGGCAAAGGCTACTGCCAATGCGAAACCTGCCAGCGGCCAGCTTTCGATGGTATTCAATCACATTTTGTCGAAGGTGAACTTCGGCGTGATTGCCGGCAATGGCATGACGCCGGAAGTACAGTCGGTTGAAGTCCGCAATGTTCATAGCAAGAACACTTACGATTACATTTCGCAGGCGTGGGATGTGACAACCACCGACATTGCGAGCTATGATTATTTCCGCAACACAGCCCTTCCGTTCACCACTACGGGAAGTGACGAGGATACTCCTGTGCCGTTCTACACAGATAATACTACTCCTACAGCAGCCTCGGCACACCTGATGCTGATGCCGCAATCGCCAGCAACAAGCGCCCCCGAACCGTGGGATAAGACGCAAAGCGACCTCGATACGGATGCTTATATCAAAGTGATATACCGCATCACGGATGCTTCGGGCAACTATATCGGCTACGACAAAGGTGCAGATTATCTTACCGATTATACGAATTACCCAAATGATATAACATGGGAACCTTACACCGGTGGCTTGGGTACAAACGGCACCACTGAGTACAACGGCCATCTCTATATCTGCGTAGGCTTCCCCTTAACGATTAACTGGACTCCGGGTAAAGGCTATACCTATAATATCTGTTTAGGCACGGCAAGTTCTACCAACGGATACTATGTAGACGACACCTACTACGACGAGAATGGTGTTGATACAGGTATTCCGATCAATGGTCCCGACGACAAGCCTGTAAAACCGGGCGACCCCGTAACCGGCGGAACCATCAACTTCCTGATAAGCGTAGCTAACTGGGATGACACTACCCCCACTCCGCTTCAGTAGTCACACAACACAACACAGGGCTGTGGGGGCTGACTACTCCCATAGCCCACAAGGCGC
This sequence comes from Bacteroides sp. UBA939, assembly GCF_002293435.1. Lineage (GTDB taxonomy): Bacteria > Bacteroidota > Bacteroidia > Bacteroidales > Bacteroidaceae > Bacteroides. Next base: position 6,262 of record NZ_DBDF01000003.1, read on the forward strand.
ACGTATTTTAGCCTGCATTATTCATGCTTCAGGAGTTAGAGTAGTTAACGTAGTTATCAGCCAACAAGTTGGCTTAGGAGTTAAAGCCGATAGTATGGTTATACGATTCACGGAGTATNNAGTATGAATAATGCAGGTTAGTGTTCAGAGACTGAAGATTAGTGTTTAGGGATTAGTGTTTAGGGATGAACAGGATTGTTGTCATCCTGCCTAAGGTACGGACGGATTATGCCTGAGGTACGGACGGAACCGGGATGGGTATAGGACTGAGGATAGAATCATACCCAATGATTGTGGC
>NZ_DBDF01000003.1:6573-6699 GCF_002293435.1 Bacteroides sp. UBA939
TCATTCACTATACAACGGTTCCCGGATGAGGTTTACTGCCGGGCATGTTCAACTGTAATGAGTATGCCGATATAAACAATAAACAGGCGGTGGATAAATGAGGATTTAGATTTTAGGCGCGGATTA
>NZ_DBDF01000003.1:6716-9252 GCF_002293435.1 Bacteroides sp. UBA939
ATCCGCGTAATCCGCGCCTAATTCTTAATAATAACCTGCTAAATTATGATTAAGTACTTAATAGCAAGAACAATGAAACGGATTCTCTTACTCGCAACTGTGGCTTTGGCAATTGTGAGTTGCTCCAACGACCCACTGTTTGAGACAGAAACAGATAGCCCCTACAACCCTTCGGAAATCGTAGTCTTCTCGACCAGTTCCATCAGTCGCGGAACACCCATCAACGATGCCGCCCAACTCATCGACATCGGCACATTCGGCTATTATACGGGGCAAAACCAATGGACGCCAACCGACCTCCCCAACCGCATGTTCAACCGGCGACTCTACCGCAACGCCGAAGGAATGTGGAAATACGAAGGCGCTCCGGTAGAATGGAACAACGCTCTGGCCAACGACCTGTTCACATTCTATGCCTATGCTCCCTACGCAACCGGCATGTGGAACTCCACCACCAATGCCACAGGCAACGGCATCGTGGTAAACGGCAACAGCTCCACCACCGGCATTCCCACGCTGACCTATACCGTACCTGCGGACGTAACCCGGCAACCCGACCTCATGGTTGCCATGCCGCGCGTGGACATCATAAAACCTGCCAACGGATACGTTACCTTGGCAATGGAACACGCCCTGACGACAGTAGGATTCCAGGTAACAGGCAATGGTGAAAAGATTGCCGGCATCTCCATCAGCGGCGTCTCAATGACCGGCACGCTGGCAGTAAACGGAGACGATATCGAGTGGACTAACCTCAGCGCCCCCGACACGAGTACCGACTTCAGCGCATCCATCAACTTCGACAGCGGCCGGAGTTACTACACCGCCACACCTACCATGTCCACCAATCTGATGGCGGGCAACGGCTACCTGATGATGATTCCGCAGACACTCGGCAGCAACGCCGTACTGACGGTTACCTACGATGACAACACAACGCTCGACATCAACTTCGATGCCCACGAGTGGTTGCCGGGCAAGAAGATAACCTACCAACTGACCATCGTTCCGGGAGGGGTAATCATCGTCGAACCGTCTATCATCACACTACCTCAAACCGCATCCAGTGGCGAGGCAAAGGTTATTTGTGCCGACGAACATGGCAATCCCGTACCCTCGCTGCCGTGGACGCTCACTACAAGCGAAACATGGCTCACGCTCTCACTCAGCAGCGACGACACAGGCGCAAGCCAGACACTCAGCGGCACAGGCACACAGACGTTCTACGCCTTCGCCACTGCCAATAATGCCACCAATGCCGACCGCACGGCTACCATCATGCTCAACGACGAGACCAACGTAGTGGTCACCGTGAGGCAGAATTACTGCATGGCGCAGCGTTTTGCCCGGAGCAATATCGTAATGTACATCGACAGCAGAGGCAATAAGATACTGACATTTGCCGAGACCGAAAACGACCATACGGTTTCGAAGAGCGTGACCTACTACGATGCATCGACTTCTTCAACCGTGACCGGCACCGTGCCCGCCATAGCGGCCAATGTACAGGGGCTTCATTTCCGGTGGGGGTCGCTGGTGGGGGTGACGAGCGACCGTACAACCTTCAATAACGGCACGTCCGGCGTGGTTCCTTCACACGTGGTGTTCTGGCCTGCCGAGTATGCCTCCAGGGTTCCGGGCGCATGGGTTTTCAGCGACCAATCCGCAAGCGGTCAGGTTCCCTATACCGGCAGTTCGGATATCGGTGCAAATCCATACGGCAACTCCAGCACAGGTTACGGCATAGATGCTTTCTCCGGCTATCCCGGCGGTACCGGTCCGGGGTTCGACAAAGCCAATGCCAAAGGCGACATCTGCCGTTACATCAGCGATATGGGTTGGGTGCAGGGCAAGTGGCGCATGCCGACCACCGCAGAAATAATCGCACTTCTGGGAGAAACGCCGGAGGGCTACACCAACATCGGCCGTGTACTGGGGGCGTGGGATGGTTCGGAGGGTATTAGCGATACGGGCAAAGACAACAAATATGGCTATTCCACACTTGGCAGCGTACGCATCGTGGGCAAGGGCGTGACCGGAGGTGAGCTTGCCCGCAACTCATTGCCCAACCCCGGAGCTGCAAAGGTAGTGTTCCCCGCAGCCGGATACCGCGGCGCCTCCAACGGGAACCTGAACTCTACCGGTTACTACGCAAATTATTGGGCGGCTACTCCGGGCAACGGGTCGGGTCTTGCCTACGAGTTGGACTATAATGATTTGTATAACTATCACTCATACAATATGTCTATCCGTGCCAGCGGTTTCTCTGTGCGGTGTATCAAGATACAATGATACGGATAGAGAACAGACTTGGCTATAACATATACAAATTATGTGAATCAGTAGTTAAAGGAGTTATCGCTTCGCTCAGTAGTTATGGGAGTTAAAGCCGATAGTCTGGTTACTGATAAGTAAATGTTCATAATTAGTTTATACTATAATTTTTTAGACGCAGATGACGCGGATGACGCGGATCTCTTTTTTATCTTCCGGGTGGGATAACGTAGCGCAGTATTTAAAAATCCGCGTCATCCGC
>NZ_DBDF01000152.1 GCF_002293435.1 Bacteroides sp. UBA939
TACCTTTATACGGAGCGGGTACGGAGTTGGTAATGCTTTGACACGGCCCTGGTACGGAGCAGACACGATTTTATACGGTTTTAGTACGGCGATAACCCCTTTAACTCCTGCAGTATGAATAATACAGATTAGCAACTTGCGAAACTTGAGTAAGATTATTATAGTAACTACTCAGGTATGCTATTCCTTTGATAATCAAGTAGTATCTCTATTAGCACACCTGAGTAGTTACTTATTATAGAAGAAAAGTTAAACAGGCTTAAACTATTCAGCGTAAATTTTGTTTTATTAGAAAATATTAATATGTTTGAATGAATAATATGTTCAACTAATAAATTCATGAATTTATGAAAAATTTAATCTTATTACTGTTGCCTATTGTCATGTTACTGTTGGTTTCGTGCGGCACAAATCCCCAAAAGGCAGACCCAAACAAAGAGCAGGAAAAAACAGAAGCGGTAACTACGAAGACAAGCGAAGTTACCTACGTTATCACAGGTGGCGTAGATATGCTTTCGCTGTTCATATTGACCGCCGTTTACACCGATGCATCGGGCAAAAAGGCGACAGAGAGCATCACCACGTTTCCGTGGGTAAAAACAATCAGCGTAACCACCCCATTCAATGCGATATTGGATGTAGAAAAGATTCCGATCGTAGATTATGCCGTTAAAGAAAAGTATGGAGTGGAAATACATACCGCAATTTCGTTTTCAGGCTTTCAATCCTATGACACGGGTAAGAGTACCATCGGAGCAGATAAGGTTAAAGACTATCAGAAAAAGTTTGTAGAGAGAAACTTCAAAAAGGAGGAAACAATAAAGTAGAGGCTTTCAATGTTGAACCCCCTTCAAAAAGTGCAATTTAGCACTTTTACCCCCTTTCGGAAGTATTTGTAGGGCGTTAAATCCTGAAAAAAAAGACTTTTTGAAGTGGACTCAATGCTTCATTGTTTAATGGGAAATCCGATGCATAGTCTCTATAAAATATTTCGGCCCACGGGCAATGCACTCACGAAGCAGTTCGCGACCACCATATTGTTCGATACGTGCAGCCATAAAAAGACCGGTCACACAAATGTATTTATCCCAATAAGGTCCTTGCAATCCTTCCTGGATAGCTGCCATGCGGACTTCGTCGGGTTGATTGGCATCGAAGATCACCCGCCGTTGCTCCGAATAGCGCTTAAAAGCGGCCTGCTCTTTTTCTTTCAACGCATCGCCTTGCTCACGGAACATCTCTGCGTTGGCGAGATAGTGTGCGATGCCTTCGTTGTAGAGTGAATAGTCTGCCAGTTCCTCAATCGTTTCCGGCTCAGGGATTTGTTTCAAGGTGCGATAATCGGCCAGCACAGCATGGAACAATTCATGTTTCAGTACGTTTTGAAATGTACTGAGCTGTTGTTGCAACCCCTCGCCGTAGAGCGAACAGATGAGGGTCAGGTTGAAAATGATGGCAGGTTTGCCAACATCGCCGATCTCATAATTTTCAGGATTGTATGAGAACGTCATTGCATCGCCCCATTGCCATCCTGTAGCGGTAAACCAGACTTCGTAAGCAGGGAACTGTCCGGCGTCGAAATCCTGAGGGAAATAATCGATAACATACTGCCATACACCCTCCGTCACCGCCGGATCGACCATCGCCTGTGCCAGCGTGGCTATTTGCTTGCGCCGGGTATATGCCTCTGCCAACAGGTAGTCGGGGTGGGTTCGATCATCTGCAAAAGCAGCCAGTGCATCGGAAAATGACGTCCCGCCTGCCTCATTATGAAGCAATAACTGCTCCATAAAACGGTTGGCCGGCAGTGTTGTTAGCACAGGGATCGCGTCGGAGGGAGTACCTTCATCGAACCACGCCAACAAAGAGTCGACCGACTCGGTGTGAAATTGCATTCGGAGTTGTGCCCCAAGTGTTCCGAACCAGAACAGACATAATGTCAATAAGATGATCTTTTTCATTGCTTTTTTTAGATACCTTCTTTAATAGTATAGTCAATCATTTCAATAACAGATATCCATGCCAGGTATGGAACACTCCGAACATTATCGACAGTGTGATGTAAATCCATCGTCGCCAAGGTATTCGGATCCACAGCTTGTCGCTTGCAAGGCCGATACCAACGAGCCATATCACAGCACTCCAATAACCCGACAGCAACACGACCAGATTGTCGGTGACCGGATCACACAACAATATTATCCAAGAGGTGAGATAGATTGCCAGTCCGATAGCATATATCCGAATACCGAGGCGCCCCGTCCGACTTTTCATGTCGATGAGCATCAAAAATGAAAGCACCATCAACAATATGCGAATGACACCCTCGACCACCACAACAGGATGGTCGAGCAGTGTCAAATACACTTCCGGCAGGCGGCTCGCAAGCAGCCAATTAACCGCGATTACCGGCACGAAGAATAAAATACAAATTCGCCTGGCTATCACACACTTGCCGTTCGATAATTGCTGAACTTACTTCACTTCCTCAAAGTCCGCATCCTGCACATTATCTCCGTGCTTGCCATCATCCTGAGTGCCACCTTGTCCGGCATTCATATCAGGACCAGCCTGGGCGCCACCTTGTGCACCGCTCTGTGCATACATTTCAGCACTTGCAGCCTGGAATGCAGTGTTCAATTCTGCCATTGCAGTATCTATTGCAGCCAATTCTTGTGACTTATGGGCATCTTTCAGTTTCTGCAAAGCAGCTTCAATCGGAGCTTTCTTGTCAGCCGGCAACTTATCGCCCAACTCCTTCAACTGATTCTCAGTAGTGAAGATCATTGAGTCAGCCTGATTCAGCTTATCAATCTTCTCACGTTCTTTCTTATCAGCTTCGGCATTGGCTTCAGCTTCAGCCTTCATTCTGTCAATCTCCTCCTTGCTCAAACCACTGGAAGCTTCAATACGGATGACTTGTTCCTTGCCGGTAGCCTTATCTTTGGCAGATACCTTCAAGATACCGTTGGCATCAATATCGAATGTCACCTCAACCTGAGGAACACCACGACGTGCCGGAGCAATACCTGTCAGGTTGAACTGACCGATAGATTTGTTCTGTGCAGCCATCGGACGTTCACCCTGCAATACGTGGATGGTAACTTCCGTCTGGTTGTCGGCAGCCGTAGAGAAGGTTTCGCTCTTCTTGCAAGGAATAGTGGAGTTAGCATCAATCAACTTCGTCATAACACCACCCAATGTTTCAATACCCATAGACAGCGGAGTAACATCCAACAATACTACACCTTTGATTTCATCCGTCAATACGGCACCCTGTACTGCAGCACCTACAGCTACAACTTCATCCGGATTCACACCTTTAGAGGGAGTTTTACCAAAGAAATCTTCAACCAACTTCTGCACAGCAGGAATACGGGAAGAACCACCAACAAGGATTACTTCATCAATATCAGAATTGCTTAAACCGGCATCAGACATGGCTTTCTTACACGGTTCCAGACAAGCCTGAATCAGACTGTGAGCTAAAGCTTCGAATTTAGCACGAGTCAAATTCTTCACCAAATGCTTGGGTACACCACCTACCGGCATAATGTACGGCAGATTGATTTCTGTACTTGTAGAAGAAGACAATTCAATCTTGGCTTTTTCAGCAGCTTCTTTCAGACGTTGCATAGCCATCGGGTCCTGCGTCAAGTCGGCGCCTTCATCCTTCTTAAATTCTTCTACCAACCAATTGATGATTACATGGTCGAAGTCGTCACCACCCAAGTGGGTATCACCGTTCGTAGACAATACTTCAAATACACCGCCACCGAATTCCAGGATAGAGATATCGAATGTACCACCTCCAAGGTCAAACACGGCAACCTTCATATCCTTATGAGACTTATCAATACCATAAGCCAAGGCAGCGGCTGTCGGTTCGTTTACGATACGTTTCACATCCAAACCGGCAATCTGACCGGCTTCTTTAGTTGCCTGACGCTGAGAATCGGAGAAGTAAGCCGGAACAGTAATAACGGCTTCTGTAATTTCCTGCCCCAAATAGTCTTCGGCAGTCTTCTTCATTTTCTGAAGAATCATAGCTGAAATTTCCTGCGGAGTGTACAAACGACCGTCAATATCCACACGAGGCATATTATTATCACCTTTCACTACCTTATAAGGCATACGGGCAACTTCTTTTTGTACTTGCTCCCAGGTTTCACCCATGAAACGTTTGATTGAAAATACAGTTCTCGTAGGGTTAGTGATAGCCTGACGCTTTGCAGGATCACCAATTTTACGTTCTCCACCGTCTACGAATGCTACGATAGATGGAGTAGTACGTTTTCCTTCACTATTTGCAATTACTACAGGTTCGTTTCCTTCAAATACGGAAACGCAAGAGTTTGTAGTTCCTAAGTCAATACCAATAATTTTTCCCATAATTGTTATTTTTTTATTTGTTATTATTCAAGTTTCAGTTTGTCCACCGCAATGGTAGACGCCAATAAAAAGACAAACCTTATGCCAAAATGTTCAGAGAATGTTGCAATATTCCTGATTGGCAGAAGTTCTGTCAGTTTGGCAGAATAGAACCGGATTGACCGACATTTCTATAATGAAAGAGTCTGCCATCCTCCTGAATATCCCGTATAGGAACAAAAAAACAGGGTGCTAACTCATTGAATTAACACCCTGCTTTTTATCTCAATAATGAAACGGACTCTATAACACCCTACTTATTTCTTTTTCAGCACAATAATAGGGCGATTGGAAGAACCGCATAAAGCGATATTCTCCGAACCCAGTTTCTTATACTTCTTCACTTTCCCCAGTGCCGACAATACATTTTGTTCTAAAGTCATATCCGGACATGCCCTACGAGTACTCGCCATAGTACCTAAATCAATCGTACCGGGTTTCGCATTCACATCAAACGCCCCTGTCATACGATTACAACCACTGTTACCATACACTTTTCCGGCAGATGTATCAAAACCTATAAAAGGAAAGTCCTGATTAGGGGCAGGAACTACAGCAGCGCCGTTTATTTCAATAATATTCCATTCACCATTGATGGAAGATAATGTCACAGCATCTTTAGCTGTGCCACAAGATGACAAAGCTACCAAAGCTCCTGTCATACAAATAAATGCAAATACTTTTTTCATCATAATTTATTGTTTTAAGTTGATTCTCTGGTCGCAAACTTACATAAAATTTACGAATTATAAGCGTAATCTATAAAATAGGAATACCCGCTCCGTATCTGCTCCATACCAACTCCGTATAAAGTCCGTTCTATAGGATACGGAGGTGATACGGAGCAGACACGGCCCTGACAGGTAGCAGTACTCATTCTGCTAACCACCCCATCCCCTGATATCAATTTGAGGAGAGCGAAGTGATAACTCCTTTAACTACTGATTCGCATTCTAAGTAGCTGTTCATAAATTAGTTCATGCTATGAATGATAATATAGCGAAANNATTCTTTAGACGCGGATGACGCAGATTTTTAAATGCTGCGCTACGTTATCCCATCCGGAAGATAAAATGAGATCCGTGTCATCGCGTTATCTGCGTCTAAAAAATTATAGTATAAACTAATTATGAACATTGACCTATGAGAAATTATTGCTATTATAACCCCAAAGTGAACTGTTTGTTTAAAAATAAAAGATTTTTTATAGAAAGTATTTAGCAGAATTTTAATGTATATCTGCGAATTAAGTTCTATATTTGCTCCTAATTAAAAAGAAGGTTCTCCTTTATTTCAATAAAAGAGACCTGTTTATTATAATAAATACAGTGTAATTCTTAGTTTATAATTTGTAACTTGTAATTGTAATTAATAGAAATGGGTAAAGTTCTTATTATCGGTGCAGGCGGCGTAGGTACAGTCGTTGCACATAAAGTGGCTCAAAATCCGGATGTATTTACTGAAGTCATGATTGCCAGTCGTACCAAATCCAAATGCGACGCTATTGTAGAAGCAATCGGTAACCCCAACATTCAGACTGCACAGGTGGATGCCGACAATGTAGACGAACTGGTAACTCTATTTAATAGCTTTAAACCCGAAATTGTCATAAACGTAGCACTCCCCTATCAGGATTTGACCATTATGGAAGCATGCCTCAAGAGCGGGGTTAACTATCTGGACACAGCCAACTATGAGCCGAAAGACGTGGCTCACTTTGAATACAGTTGGCAGTGGGCTTATAAAAAACGTTTTGAAGATGCCGGACTGACCGCTATCCTCGGCTGCGGTTTCGACCCGGGTGTAAGTGGTATTTATACTGCATACGCCGCCAAGCATCATTTCGACGAGATACAATATCTGGATATTGTAGACTGCAATGCAGGTAATCATCACAAGGCGTTTGCCACAAACTTCAACCCCGAAATCAACATCCGCGAAATCACCCAGAACGGACGTTATTATGAAGACGGCAAATGGGTAACTACCCAACCGTTGGAAATCCATAAGGATTTGACTTATCCGAATATCGGACCGCGTGACTCATACTTATTATATCACGAAGAATTAGAGTCTCTGGTAAAGAACTTCCCTACCATCAAACGTGCACGTTTCTGGATGACTTTCGGGCAAGAGTATCTCACTCACTTGCGTGTCATTCAGAATATCGGCATGGCGCGTATAGACGAAGTAGACTACAACGGAGTAAAGATTGTCCCTCTTCAATTCTTGAAAGTCATATTACCCAACCCACAGGATTTAGGTGAAAACTATGAAGGTGAAACCTCTATCGGTTGCCGTATCCGTGGCTTGAAAGATGGTAAAGAACACACCTATTATATATATAACAATTGCAGCCACCAGGAAGCATACAAGGAAACGGGTATGCAGGGCGTAAGCTATACTACCGGTGTTCCTGCCATGATAGGAGCCATGATGTTCCTTAAAGGCTTGTGGAAGCAGCCGGGCGTTTGGAATGTGGAAGAATTTAATCCCGATCCGTTCATGGAACAACTCAACAAACAGGGTTTACCGTGGCACGAAGTATTTGACGAAAACTTAGAAATATAAATCAAATAAAGATAATTCATAATTTAAAGAATATGCAAGTCGGAGATAAAGCGCCCCAAGTATTGGGAATCAATGAGCAAGGTGAAGAAATCCGCCTCAGCGACTATAAAGGAAAGAAAATTGTTCTCTATTTCTATCCCAAAGATATGACTTCGGGCTGCACGGCACAAGCCTGCAACCTACGTGATAACTATTCGGAATTATGCAAAGCCGGTTATGAGGTTATCGGCGTAAGTGTGGATAACGAAAAGTCGCACCAAAAGTTTATAGAGAAAAATAACCTGCCCTTTACGTTGATTGCAGATACGGACAAGAAGCTCGTGGAGGAATTCGGAGTATGGGGTGAAAAAAGTATGTATGGACGCAAGTATATGGGAACTTTCCGCACCACCTTTATCATCAATCAAGAAGGAGTGATAGAGCGTATCATTACGCCTAAGGAAGTAAAAACCAAAGAGCATGCAGCACAAATCCTTTAATTTAAAAATAGTAAGTAAGCAATATGGCTAAGAAAGACGAACTTAATTTTGAGAATGAGAAAAGTGTAGCGCCAAACGAAAAGTTGAAAGCGCTCCAAGTTGCCATGGATAAGATAGAAAAGAGCTTCGGTAAAGGTTCTATCATGAAAATGGGTAATGAAAAGATAGAAGACGTGGAAGTAATATCCACCGGCTCCGTTGCCTTGAATGCGGCTTTAGGCGTTGGCGGTTATCCGCGTGGACGTATCATTGAAATCTATGGCCCGGAATCTTCCGGTAAAACAACATTAGCTATCCACGCTATTGCCGAAGCGCAGAAAGCCGGAGGTATCGCTGCATTCATTGATGCGGAACATGCTTTCGACCGTTTCTATGCCGCCAAACTGGGTGTGGATATAGACAATCTCTGGATTTCACAACCGGATAATGGCGAACAGGCTCTGGAAATCGCCGAGCAACTGATACGTTCGTCTGCTATTGACATTATTGTGATAGACTCCGTGGCCGCCCTAACCCCAAAGGCTGAAATAGAAGGCGATATGGGCGAAAACAAGGTAGGCTTACAGGCCCGTCTGATGTCGCAAGCATTGCGTAAACTGACATCCGCTGTCAGCAAGACACGCACCACATGTATCTTTATCAACCAGCTACGCGAAAAAATCGGCGTAATGTTCGGTAGCCCCGAAACAACTACCGGTGGTAATGCATTGAAATTCTACGCATCGGTACGTTTGGATATCCGCCGTGCGCAACAGATTAAAGATGGTGAGGAAGTGATTGGTAATCAGACGCGCGTAAAAGTAGTAAAAAACAAAGTAGCTCCTCCGTTCCGTAGAGCTGAGTTTGATATTATGTTTGGTGAAGGAATTTCACGTTCGGGAGAAATTATTGATTTGGGCGTCGAAATGAATATCGTCAAGAAGAGCGGTTCATGGTACAGTTACAACGATACTAAACTTGGTCAAGGTCGTGATGCCGCCAAGCAAGTGATTGCCGACAATCCAGAACTGGCGGAAGAACTGTCAGCCCGTATTTTCGCTGAATTAAAGAAAGACAAATAAAGAGGATATATATCAGAAGCCGAAAAGACAATTAAAATACCCCTGCCGTAATTATTACAGCAGGGGTATTCTTTTAGAACCGGGTTTTGGCACACCCTTTTCTTCAACAAACGCTCTATCTACACATATCAGAAATCGGTGCTCATTCCAAATTTCCAAAATCAAAATTTTCCAAACGTGTTCCCAGCATCTCCATACTTTTCTCAAAACTTTCCTGAAACAATTTGTTATCCTTCAAATGTTCTAAGCCCTTCAGGTTTTCTAAGCCTTTCAGGTTTTCCATGACATTCGCATTCGCCAGGTTTAGTGCCCCACCTAATATATGATGCAAATTATTACCACCCGTATTCATACTCTGATACATCATAATATTCTGAATATCTTTCAAAGTCATTTCCCCTTCCAGATAAACAAACTTCAAACTTGCGGAGCCATCAATTATCATGATAAGTTCCTTAACCTTATCTCCCTTTCTGCTCATATAAAACTCCGAACTGGACACCGTTCCTTTTTGTTTCATGAGCAACTCATACTTGGACGATTGTACCAACGTGCGGAGGTCCTTGAGCATTTCTTTCTTTATATTATTATCCATAGTCGAAAGAATCTGCACACAATCCAGCTTTCCGGACACCTTTCCAATATAGACATCTTTAGTAAAAAGGTGCGAATTCATTTCAATCATAGCCTTGGAGATATAAACGGAGGAGACTCCTTTCATATCATTGTAACTATTGAATATGTTTTTCTGCGCTTGGCAAAGCAGTGGCAGCAATAGCAACGCACCTGCTAATAGAATTTTACTAAATTTCATAATCATTACCTTTGTATTTCTTGTTTAACTTCTTGATTCACTGTTATTATATCCAACTGGGTTTTCTCCACCTCACTCAATCCATTGTTCAAATTGGTGGAAACCTCCATTAATGTTGCTTGCAATACCCTGTAAGCTTGTTCCGGATCAGAAAAGGTATCCCGTGGTGGCGAGCATATATCCTTGTCCAAATTTCCCGTACCATATCCGATACCGATAAGCAATAGCACGGTGGCGGCAATACTTCCAATCCAGCGCCAGTTACGTTTGGACTTATTCCTGATGAAGAAACGTTGTTCTTCTTCAGCTTTCTTATCAATCAGCAAGCTCAATTTATCCACCAATCCTGCAGGCACTTCCACTTCTTGATTCGCATCCTGATAAAGGCTGAGAAAAATTTCTTTGTCTTTATGCAGATTCCCGGGCACTTCCGCAGTCCTGAAATAATCTTTCAATATCTCTTCCTGGCTCTCGGTAGTGTTCCCCTCGTAAAACTCGGCGAGCAGCCTTTCAATTTCCTCTACTTTCATAATTATTCCATTTTTTAAATTCCTCACGTATCTTTTTCCTCGCCCGAGATAGCAGTACGCGGACATTGGTAGCATTCAATCCGGTAACTTGTTCTATCTCTTCGTAAGAACAGCCTTTAACATCACGCAAACTCACAATCTGTTGCTGTTGTTCGGGTAAACGTGCAATGATATCTTTAACTTGTTGCACTTTATCCCGTTCTTCTATATTATCTATCAACAAAACGTCCTGTACGGCTGTCAGTTCAACGGTTTGTTTACTCAAAATATACTTTCCGGACCGGAGCAAGTCGAAACACATATTCTTTACCAAAGTAACGCTAAACGCTTCCGGGTTACTGATAACCGTCAATCCTTCCCGCTTGTCCCACAGTTTCAGATAGGCTTCCTGCACCAAGTCCTCCGCGTCAGCCGCATTCTCCAATAAGCGATAGGCTACGCAGTACAGTTTGCGGTGATAGGGCAGAAACTCATTTTTAAAACTTTCAGCATCCATGCGTTTTTTCTGTATTTCAATCTTGTTTTTTTATTGTTTCTATTTGTTAGACGTGACGGGGCGGAATTTTGTTACAAAGAAAACACATTTTAAGATATCCCGGAAAATCAAGCACATCGACACTTATTAAGGACAACTATTTAGCAGTGTCGCTTAAAAAGCCTATTTTTGTACGGTAATAAAAATTCTCTGGCAATATATGTGGTCGTATTTACTATATGCTTATGCCGCCGGATGCACCTATTTGTTTGTCCGCGGTTGGCAATCGCTTGAAATATCAAGGCGTTGGCAGGTTTGGTTTACTGTGATATTTTGCCTAATGGCCTCATCGTTTGTGATTGTGCGGATGAAGCTGGTTTCGGAAGCATTGTATGATGCTTGTTATGCCCTTGGCTACATCATGTTAGCTGTTGTGCTGTACGGCTTCCTCATTTTGCTTGCCATTGACATTCTACGGATTGTCAGATGGATAGGTAAAATCCGGCCTGATATTATCTATCGGAATTACCGGAGAAGTAAAACCATCCTGTTTGGGACGGTTTGTCTGGCGCTTGCCTTCATTATCATATATGGTTATTGCAATGCACACTATCCGCGTGTAACCCAACTGACTATTCCCATAGATAAAAAAGCCGGGCAGCTTACTTCATTGCGAATTGCAATGGCAAGCGATATTCACTTGGGGAATATACATGACCGCAAGACGTTGGCGCGAATAGTGAAAACGATTAATGACCAGCATCCGGATATTGTTCTGTTAGTTGGAGACGTATTCGACGGGAATCCTGAAACGGTAATCAAAAATGGGATGGGGATGGAATTCAACCATTTGAAGCCCAAATACGGTGTGTGTTTTGTTAATGGCAATCACGAGCGTATTCGCGGTGAAGAAAAAAGTAATATAGCCATTGATTATCTGGCTTCTCACGGAGTACAGCCTTTGCTTGATACAACAGTTTTAATTGACGGCAGTTTCTACATTGCCGGACGGAAAGACCGGTCAAGCCGTTCGCGAAAGACAATCCCCGAACTGCTGGAAGGAATAGACAAACAACTGCCTGTCATCCTGCTCGACCATCAGCCATACAACCTCAAAGAAGCGGAACAGGCAGGCATAGACCTGCAATTGTCAGGACATACGCATCATGGACAGATGTGGCCATTGAGTTACATCACGAGCGAAACATATGAACAGGATTGGGGATTTCTGCAAAAAGGTAAATCGTATTTTTATATATCCTGCGGTGTCGGAACGTGGGGACCGCCGATTCGCACAGCAGGATACTCGGAAGTGGTTGTCATTGATTTGAAATTTCAAAGTTGAGTTCCCTTCAAAAAGTGCACTTAAGCACTTTTACCCCCTTTCAGAAGTATTTGTGTGGCATTAATTTCTGATAAAAAAGACTTTTTGAAGTAGACTCAAAGTTCATTTGAAGCAACTATTTTACAGCCTTTACTTTCATAATATCGAAGCATTTCATCTATCTTCTTTTTACTACAACTGGTAATGCAATCCGATAAGACATTAACTTTATAATTCTCTTTAAGTAAATTGTAACAGGTTGTTTTTACACAAGCAATAGCATCTGCCCCTGCTATGTAGAACTCACATATTGCATTTCGATTGATAAAGTCTTTGAATTCCTCACTACTTAATGCATTCAATTGATATTTAGTAAAAACATTTTCTGATACTATCTTTAAGTCCGGGGCTAATTCTGATCCGTAAGTATTTGGCTTAAATTTCTTCATAGTATCCGACAAATATTCATGCCTCATATAAACAACATCAACATCGTTATTAACTGCCCAATCAATTGATTTATTTATATTATCAATTATATCCTTGTAATTCTTTGTTATATCATTTTGAATATCTATTATCACTAATGCCCTTTTCATATCACTTATTATTTATGTCCTTGCCGGACGGTTTATATACGGTGGTGTACTTCCAATGGCGACTGCCGACACTTAATCTTTCAAATACAAAGATACATTATTGATTTCAATAATACAAGTATTTTCCCAATAAATACAAGTAGACGGCGAGTACAGGATAAGTCACATCCTTACTCCCCCCATTCACACGCCGATGAATAAGGGGATACGGAGAAAAGGTGAAAGATGAGGGTGGAATTGCTCAAAATCCTGGGAGGGAGTTCTGAGGTTCAAACATTAAATGGCGCCATTTTTATTTCAAATATTTCCCTGTACAGACAATAGAGTATTACCAACCAATTCATGAATTTCTTTTATATGAAGGTTCAGATGCTCCAAATAACCTTCTATCATTTCTTTCAATGTGACCTTTGTTCCTTCAAAGTCACACCAGTAACTATCCAACTTTAAAGCATCTACTGATTTGATAACCTGAATGATATGTAAATTATAAAACTTCCATAGCTGGATTAAGTTAGCCCAATCCGCATTTTGATAATCCTGCAGAGATATCCACAAATCATTATCTTGCCGGTAATCAGGAAAGAAAAGTAAGTCTTTGCTATATTGCAGACGAACCATTCGTTGATGATTGTTTGATGCCGAATCAACCAAGTGACCGAGTATTTGTTTGATAGTGCGGTTCTGTCTGTTCCGCCTTAATGTTATAACTTCTACGGGCAAATCTCTCAATAAACTTTCTTCTGTTTCAATAACCTTTGCAATGCCATCGGTTATGTGCCTAAAATTATTTTCTTGCATAATAGTCATTATTCCTTTTTAGTTAAATTGATACAGTAAATTGTACCTGAGTCTGAACCAAAGTACAATACGTCCTGATAGATTGCCGGAGATGACAATACACAATCCTCAAGTGTTGCTTGCCAAAGCTTTGTGTGGGCTTTTGTATCGAACTCCATTATATTCGATTTATTGAATGAGTAGACGTCAGTCGCGGCAACTACAATGTTATCACCATGAAGAAGCGGTGGAGTATATGCGTTCGTTTCTGTTGGGTACAAGCGTAACAACTCTCCCGTATTTTTGTTGAAGGCGGCAATCGTGTGTTCATCCGAGGTACAGGAATAAAGTGTGTTGCCTACAGAAACCGACCCTCCCGAAAACCATGTCGTGTCATCGGATGATGGCGATGACCATATCACATTGCCGTCGTTCGCGTCAATACAATACATTTTGCAACTTCTCCCGCCGACATAAATCTTCCCATCGCTGATATACATAGGCGCAAAAGCCCTGTCGTGTATCTCAGTCCGGAATATCACTTGCCTTGTTTGTGCGTCAACGCAACACAGAGAACCCGCATAATCGGTATAGCAAAGTTTTCCATTCGAAAAGTTAACTCCTGAAGCTACCGCACCCGGATTTCCGGAAATGAGCGACCATATCATCGCGCCGCTTTTTATATCAACCGCCACTAAATCTCCATTAAGCGCGGCATAGTAGGCTATACCATTTGAGGCCGCCACATACGAGTCATTGAATGTATATGTATCTTGACTTATCCTGATTGAACTTTCGGAAGGATAAGTATATTTGTGTGTTTCAGTGCCATCCGTAGCATCTAAAATATACAAACTGTTTCCTGCGTTAAATATAACTTTGTTATCCGTAAATACCGGCCATGTTTCTACAGGCTCGTTTGCAGAATACATCCAAAGCTCCTGTTTGGTATTAATATCAATGGCATGGAACTCACAGTTTTCAGTACCAAAGTAAAGCTTACCGTCGTTCACCAAGATAGCGGAACGTATCTTGGAGTCGACTTTAAAAAAGATTTCCGGCTTTACTTCTAAGGCTACAGACTCCTCAAACTCTATCTTCCGGATAAAAGAGGCAGTCGTGGCTCCCACACTAAACAATACTAATCCAATGATTATCCATACCCGGCTTCCGTTTTTATTTTTTCTCATGATAGTTGTCACTCTAAAAATTACATATCAGTTCGTTTATTATAAGAGCGGCAAGGAGTAATTTCCCCTATTCGGATTGGAGTAATTTATCGCTTTTCACATACAAAATGGTACTTATTGTTATTCATCTCGCTTTTATACTGCACTATTATCGCCGATCACCTGCTATTTCATCTTATATACCAACGTTCCTCCCTTTACAATATCTTCATGTGATATAGTATTCTTCGTATACAGTTCTCCATTCAACGTGATACTATCCAAATACTTATGTTCTTTCGAAAGATTTTCCGCAATAATCGTAAAAGTCTTGCCATCAGCCAGATACAATACCATCTTCGGCAATTGTGGAGCGCCGAATACATATTCCGCACTCACCGGGTCTACCGGATAGAATCCCATTGCGCTAAGCATATACCAGGCAGACATCTGACCACAATCATCGTTTCCACAAAGTCCATCAGGCTTATTTTTATATTGAGTGTCAAAGATTTCACGGACTAACTCCTGCGTACGTTCCGGACGACCGGCTAATGTGTATAAATAAGCAACATGATGGCTCGGCTCATTACCATGAGCGTACTGTCCGATTAATCCGGTAACATCCGACAGAGTTTGACCTTCCAGCTTAGTTGTGAACAAGGAATCCAATCTGCTCAGGAAAGGTTCTTCACCGCCAAACAGTTTGATTAATCCCGGCACGTCGTGCTGTACATGCCAAGTGTACTGCCATGCATTTCCTTCGGTATAATCACCTCCGACACTTTCGGAATGTCCCAATGCACTTGGATTAAACGGCGCCTTCCAGGTTCCGCCGGATTTACGCGGACGCATAAACTTCGTTTCCGGATCGAAGAGGTTCTTATAATAATCCGCACGTTTTGCAAAATAGATGGCGTCTTCCTCTTTCCCCATGCGGCGTGCCATATCGGCGGCGGCATAATCGTCGTACACCGATTCTAATGTAGAAGATACGGATTCGGCTTTTATCAGGTCGGTCGGGAAATATCCGTATTTCATATATACCTCCCAATTTGACTTTAACGGGTGGGATACTGTTTGAGTTTTCTTTATCATATTGAAAGCGCGTTCGGCATCAAAGCCACGGAACCCCTTACGATAGGCCTCGGCAATGACCGATACGCCATGATTGCCAACCATACAGTAGTTTTCTTTCCCCCACAATGCCCAGATAGGCAGGAAGCCTTGTACTTCGCCTTGTTCTATCAGTGAGTTTACGAAGCCGTCCACACGTTCGGGAATCACCAATGTATAGAATGGGTGAGCGGCACGATACGTATCCCAAAGAGAGAATGTAGAATAGAAAGTACCTGTCCCGGCTTTTACTATGGAATCAGCGGCATTACGATACATTCCGTCTACGTCCGAAATCTGATTCGGCTGAATCATCGCATGATAAAAACAAGTATAGAAGTTCGTTTTTTCATCGTCGGTACCATCTATCTCAATACGACTCAGATAGCTATTCCATTCATTGTGAGCCGCCGTTTTCACTCCGTCAAAATCCCATGCGGGAATTTCCGCTTCCAGATTCTTTTTCGCTCCATCTACGCCGGTAGTGGAAAGGGCCACTTTCATCATCAATTCCTCGCCCGGTTCCATATCGAAAGTAGCGACGATACGTTTGCCCTTTTCGGTTTCTCCCATCGGAAGATAAAGCGAATCTATAACAGGACGGCTAAATTTCATCACAAAGAAATAATCCTGATTCACCCATACGGTATTACCGACATGCCCGGTCAGTGTCTGCGCATCTTCCCAGTTTACTTCGCAACTATTCACATGAGAGTGGTACTGTTTCTCTCCCCATGCAGGTCCATGCTGTAAGTCAATCAATAGAGAAGCCGAATCAGCTTTATGATAAGTGTAACGATGAAGAGCTGCATGAATAGAAGCAGTCAGTTCCGCTTTTACCTGAGGTTCCGAAAGTTCGACCGTATAATACCCCGGAGCGGCAGCTTCCCCATCTTTTGAGAAGCTGCTGCGATAAGCATCCCATGCACGAGCGCGTGTACCGGTTACCGGCATCACCAGAATATCGCCTAAATCCATACATCCCGTTCCATTCAGATGAGTCTGGGTGAATCCCCAAATCAACGAATCCTGATAAACATATTCAGAACAGTATCTCCAGCCGACTGCACCTGTCACGGGGCTGGTTTGCACCATCCCGAAAGGACAACAAGCTCCGGGAAATGTATGACCGTTATCAGCGGCACCAATAAAGGTATTGACGTATTGGGTATAATCCTGCATTTCCGTCTTCTCAGTCGGAACACAGGAAGAACAAAAAAACAAACCTGCCAAAGCAGTAGTAATAAAAGGGATTTTTCTTTTCATGTGCATATCGGTTTTCTGCAACAAAGAAATAGAATGAATTTGAATTAACAATATTTTCTCTCATTTTTTTTGCTTTAAAGCCAAATTCATGCTTGTCAGTCAAATACCGGAGCTTACCCGAATCTTCTAACCTGCATTATTCATAGCGGCAAATACATTCATTCGTCCCGTGGGACGAATTCTTTCATCCCACGGGACG
>NZ_DBDF01000086.1:0-180 GCF_002293435.1 Bacteroides sp. UBA939
TACACTATGAATAATGCAGGTTAAAATCTTCTTTGAGCAAGGTTGCCGCGTATTTCAATCTATAGTTCAAAGCATATCTGCTTGGAGTCATCCTTATAAGCGCCTTATATATGGTACGCGCGCGTATGCGTACGCGCACGCATCCCAGAGTTTGTAGCACTCTACCCTCACGCTCTCACT
>NZ_DBDF01000086.1:309-2794 GCF_002293435.1 Bacteroides sp. UBA939
GCGCGAACCATCTATATCCCGTGTTTGTACCATCTATATCCCGTGCGTGGACCACATATATGCGGTGAAAGTACCATATATATGCGGTATAAACAGATGACTTTTGCACACACGGAACAAAAGAATTCATCCCGTGAGACGAAAAAATTCATCCCATGGGACGAAAAAATCCGTCTCGTGAGACTGTGAAATCCGTCTCATGGGACGGATTTTATAGCTCCACAATATGGCCTCACGAATTTATCAACGCCCAACAGCCTCATCTTTATATGATATATTTCTTTAACCTGAATTATTCATACTGTAAGATAAATGACAAATTGTTAGTGATTAATGCATGTGATTAGTGGGAGCAACTTGCTTCTCCTCCCGGGAGGAGGAGAACGTACCCTACTTGTGGGAGGTATCCTACAACAATTGTTTTTTAGAGCTATATATGAAGGCAACTTAATATTTGAAATATCTAACGAGTCTTTGGTAGATTATGCTCAATTGGAAATCTTTATTGATGGAACTAAAATCATTGATAATAGGATTAGAAATGATTTTCATTCGTATAAACCATATCCTACAAAGGTGACATTAGGTAATCACACAATCCTCATTAAAATAAATGGAGAGACAGCCAAGGAAATAAAGGTGAATACATTTTTAGTTACTTTTATAACTGTGGAATATTATGGAGATAGATTTGATTTTCCTGGTTATGATAAAGAGCATTTCAATATAAGTATTAGGAAACGTCCGATTATTTTCATAGCATAACATAACTATATTATTCACAAAGGAGTACTATTGCAATGTAAACGGTAATCCGACGCAAGATTTGAATAAGGAAACAAGCAACATCTCATATAATTTGCTAAATTTGCCGAATGATATGACAATATCCTCCTCTTTCGGTTTGGTGACGAAACGTACATGTATGCGGCGACGGACGGAAGTTAGGCACGAATATCAGCGGCAAGAAGACGGATTATTGCAAAGTCTATGAAGACAATATGTTCATAACAAACTTTAAGTAATAAAACCATGAAAAGAACAATCACCTTATCAATCCTCTGCCTGTTACTGGCAAGCGCAAAAGCGCAAGACGAACAAGTGCATGGACAATCTTCAACTTATGAATACCCAACAGACTCCCTCGTACTGGAGAAACTGAACCAATGGCGTGACCTGAAATTCGGAGTAATCTTCCACTGGGGACTCTACGCCGTGCCCGGTATTGTAGAATCATGGGCGCTCTGCTCGGAAGACGTGGATTGGATTAGCCGATACGGCCACACCAACTATCAGGAGTTTAAAGACTGGTACTGGAATGGACTGAGCAAGAAGTTCAACCCCGTTCAATTCGACCCCTCGCAATGGGCGGAAGCCACCAAACAAGCGGGTATCAAGTACGTCGTCTTCACCACCAAACACCACGACGGCTTCTGCATGTTCAATACCAAACAAACCGACTTCTCCATTGCAAAAGGTATATTCAAAGACCATCCACAGGCGGACATCGCCAAATACGTCTTCGAAGCATTCAGGAAAGAAGGATTCATGACCGGCGCCTACTTCTCAAAGCCCGACTGGCACAATCAGGATTATTGGTGGGACTACTTTGCCACTGCAAACCGTAACGTGAACTATAAAATCTCACGCCATCCCGAGAAGTGGGAAGCATTCAAAACATTCACCTACAACCAAATTGAAGAGTTAATGACCGGTTACGGGCAACTCGATATCCTATGGCTGGATGGCGGCTGGGTATCACCACGCAACAATCAGGACATCGACATGCCCAAGATAGCCGCTATGGCACGGGAAAAGCAGCCCGGCATCCTCGTAGTAGACCGCACGATACACGGCAAGTACGAAAACTACCAGACACCGGAACAAACAATTCCCGAAACCCAACTGCCATATCCGTGGGAAAGCTGCGTGACCTTGACTACTGACTGGGGATGGGTAAAGAATGCCCACTATAAATCTCCCAACCGGATTATAACCATGCTGATGGAAGTAGCAGCCAAAGGCGGCAATCTGCTCCTCGGCGTAGGCCCCACGGCAGGCGGATTGATAGAACAGCCCGCCGTAGAGCGCCTCCAAAAGATTGGCGAATGGCTACGGAGCAACGGGAAAGCAATTTACAACACCCGCATCACTCCGCACTATCACAGCGGTAACGTATGGTTCACCGCCGACAAGAACGGAAAAACCGTTTATGCCCTCCATGCCTTGCCCGAAGGAGAGAAAGTGCCGGACACGATTGAATGGGAAGGAAACATCCCCGACGGAAAAGTAAAGCTACTGGCATCGGGACAAAACGTAAAACATATTTCGAAAGAAGGGAAAGTAACCGTATATCTGCCAAAGAAATATATAGGGACGGAAGAGCCTCTTGCATTCCAATTCAATATAAAGAAGTAGTCAGATGACATCTGTTTTGAGCGAGTACCCAAGGGTAGTAGATAGTAGTAAGTAGCTGTTCATAATT
>NZ_DBDF01000085.1:0-8840 GCF_002293435.1 Bacteroides sp. UBA939
ACATGATTTTGCTACTGATCCATTTATTGCTATGGCTTAAGGTCACCCGAAAATCACTTATCAATAACGATTTTATCCAATATACCGTTTAAATAGGCAATAGCCACTCCATAATTCGTCATGGGGATACCTTGGAAGCATGCTTGCTCAATACGGCTAAGTACATACTTACGGTTGAACATACAAGCGCCACAGTGGATAATTAAATGGTATCCGGATAAATCTGCAGGAAAATCATTTCCCGAAACAATATCGATATGTAATCCTTCACCTATCTGTTTACGCAGCAGGCGAGGGAGTTTTACCCTACCTATATCTTCTGATAGCGGAGCATGTGTACAGGCTTCGGCTATCAGTACGTGAGATTGTTCTGTCAGGGCATCAATGGCAGATGCGCTTTTTACATAATATTGTATGTCTCCTTTGTATCCGGCGAAGAGTACAGAGAACGAAGTAAGCTGACTTTCCGCAGGCTTCTGTCGGTAGACGGTATGGAATACCTGTGAATCTGTGATAATCAGCTTGGGTGGAGAAGCGAGTGCGCATAATGTATCTTCCAGTTTGTCGGTAGTACAACTCATAATCAGACATTTCTTGTCCAGGAGTTCGCGAATGGTCTGTACCTGAGGCAAGATAAGTCTGCCTTTGGGTGCTTGGATATCTTGCGGCATTACTAATAGAACAACATCTCCTTCTTTCACCAGATTTCCGGTAATTGTTTGTCCGCCAAAGTCGGCGGGCAAGTTCTTTAGAATGGCGCGGTAGATATCTTCAATTCCCGAACGATTCTTGGCACTGACGATAACTGGACGTTGCTTGCAGGTTTCTTCAATCCGGTTTGCCAATTCTTCAGCGTTTGTCTCTCCGGCATTTGTTCGTTGGTCGGCTTTGTTGAGGATGAGTACCACCGGGATTTCATGTTCTGCTAACCGTTTCATCCATTCCTGTTCCTGATAGTCTCCTGTTTCACAAAGCAATAATGCAATGTCGGTTTTTCCAATAACTTTCAGGGTTCGTTCCACACGCATGGTTCCTAATTCGCCTTCATCGTCAAAACCCGGGGTATCGATAATCAGGCAAGGACCAAGCGGGTGAATTTCCATTGCTTTTGTTACGGGGTCAGTGGTAGTACCGGGAGTAGGAGAGACGAGGGCTACCTCTTGTCCGGTCAGAGCATTGACAAGGCTGGATTTACCTGTGTTTCTCCGCCCGAAAAGGGCGATATGCAGGCGGTTGGCATTGGGGGTACTGTTACGGTTGGTGACAGAGATGTTGCTATTATTGGTGCCGGAGATGCTGCTGTAGCTGGTGTCGGAGGTATTATTCATGGGCTTTTATTTATTTTCTATTTTTTACCAAAGTTCAGCAATTATAAGTAGACTTGCGATATTTAAGATTTTTATAAAACTTTGCATTACTCTGAGGTGGGAGATTAAGCAACCCAACCCCGTTTCTAAAACCTGAAATCTCTTTCCCCTTTCTCTATCTCCTTTAGATTCCGTAAGGCTATCTCCCGGATTTTCGGATTGGGAATATGCGCCGTTTCTTCATAAATAAGATGCATACCCTTTTCCCGGGTCGCAGGTGAGGCATAGTCTTCCAAATATTCTTTCAGTGTCATTAGTGCATTAGGTTGGCAGCAGTTGGCTATCTGACCGTGTTTGACAAGCGACATGAAACGGTCTCCGGTTCGTCCTTCACGGTAGCAGGCGGTGCAGAAAC
This sequence comes from Bacteroides sp. UBA939, assembly GCF_002293435.1. GTDB lineage: Bacteria > Bacteroidota > Bacteroidia > Bacteroidales > Bacteroidaceae > Bacteroides. Next base: position 1,723 of record NZ_DBDF01000085.1, read on the forward strand.
TGGGGATATGCCCTAAATCGAGTAACCAACTTACTACTTCATCCAGTGTGCGGCGGTCGCTGACATCAAATTGGGCTGAGTTTTCTCCCTCCGTTTCCGGTGCGGCATATCCGCCTACGCTGGTACGTGAACCGCCGCTAATCTGTGAAATTCCTAACTTGAGTACTTTGCGGCGCACTTCTTCTGACTCGCGGGTAGAAATAATCATACCCGTGTAAGGGACTGCAATACGGATGACAGATATAATGCGGCAAAATATCTCGTCGGATATAGCATTTGGAAAATCTTTCGTTTCAATATCATCCGCAGGACAGATACGCGGTACGCTGATAGTGTGTGGGCCTACACCGAAAGTTGCTTCCAGATGTTCGGCATGCATCAATAATCCTGCGAAATCATAACGATATGTATTCAGTCCGAATAAAACGCCTATGCCTACATCATCTATACCACCTTCCATAGCACGGTCCATGGCTTCAGTGTGATAAGCATATTTACTTTTGGGGCCGGTGGGATGCAACGTTTCATAGTTCTCCTTATGGTATGTTTCCTGAAACAGGATATAGGTGCCTATACCGGCCTCTTGCAGGCGACGATAATTCTCCACCGTCGTTGCGGCTATATTAACGTTTACTCTTCGGATGGCTCCATTCTTGTGATGGATGCCATAGATGGTATGAATAGACTCCAATATATATTCAATGGGATTGCGTAATGGGTCTTCACCGGCTTCGAGCGCTAAACGTTTATGTCCCATATCCTGCAAAGCGATGACTTCCCGGCGTATTTCTTCCTGAGATAACTTTTTGCGGGTTATTGTATGGTTCTTGGCATGATAAGGACAATATACGCACCCGTTGATGCAATAGTTGGAAAGATATAGCGGGGCAAACATAACGATACGGTTGCCGTAGAGTTTCTGTTTGATTTCGTGTGCCAGACGAAAAATGCGTTCGGTCAGGTCGGGTTGGTCGCATTCCAGTAACAGGGCGGCTTCACGATGTGATAACCCTTTGCATAGGGCGGCTTTCTCAATGAGACTTTCTATCAGTTCACGGTTGTCTTTGTTTGAACGGGCATACTCCAACGTACTCAGTATTTCCTGATGATTGATGAATTCTTCCGCTTGTTTCGATTTGACGTTATACATGCTTTTAGGGATTAACTGTTAGTGATTAATGGTTAGTGGTTAGTGATTAGTGATTAGTTATCTTACAGCCGGCTAATCACTAATCATTTACTATTATCCACTATCCACTCCCATAGTCCCCTCTTTCTTTTGAAATCCGGTAGCCGATAGCCGCCAGTTTTTCTTCTAATAGTTGCAATCCTTCTGCTGCCTCAGCGCCTAAGGAAGCTTTGTTGTCGTAGAGTGTATAATTCTCTCGTTGTTCGCGGGGAGAAAGATTGGGCATTACAACATTTGCGCCTGCCAAGATTCCTCGTTCGCGTCCGTCCGGTAAAAGAGTACTCAATGCTGTTGTTGATGGCAATAATACTTTCGGATGCATCAGGCGGAAGATGGAAAGTAACTTCAAAGTCATTTCGACGCTTCCCGGTGAGCACGTTGCAAACGGAGTGTCATGGTGCGGAATGAATGGTCCGATACCTATCATTTCCGGATGGAACTGTTCAATGAAAAGTATATCTTCCATCAGATGGTCGATGCTTTGCCCGGGACTGCCTACCATGATACCTGTCCCTGTTTGATATCCGATTTCTTTTAACCATTCCAGACATTGAAGGCGCTTGCGTAATGACATGCCGGAAGGGTGCAACCGGCGATAATGTTCTTCGTTATGGGTTTCGTGCCGTAATAAATACCGGTTGGCGCCTGCTTGAAAGAGACGTTCATAGGTTTCACGGGATTTTTCGCCAAGCGACAAAGTGATGGCGCAATCCGGGAATTCCCTGCGGATGGCAGAGACTATTCCGACAATACGGTCGTCTTTTACATCCGGCGTTTCGCCGCCTTGCAATACAAAGGTTCGGAAGCCGAGTGCGTATCCTTTGCGGCAACATGCCAGAATCTCCTCTTGCGTCAGTTCGTAACGAACTACAGCCTGATTCCCTTTCCGTATTCCGCAATAATAACAGTTATTACGGCATCGGTTTGTAATCTCAATAAGTCCGCGAATAAATACCTGATTGCCAAATACTTCGATAGTTACCTCTTGCGCTTGTTCTTGCAGATATTTCAATGCTTCTGCATCTTGGGAGAGGAGTAAAGCTTTGTATTCGTCGACATTCAATGTATGCCTTTGGCGAAGTTTTTCAATCAGGGAAACTATCATAGCATTGTTTTGAAGAACTAATATGTTTTCTCTTGTTTAGACAGTTCCTGTACAAGCTGGCGTTTGCCCGCACCGATTTCATTATGTGTGCAAGGGCCGGTGATACATCCGCCTTCGCAAGCCATTACTTCAATGAACTGTCCCGGCGCTTTACCCGATTTGGCGTAAGCCCGCAATGAACCGATTGTCTTTTTATCAAGGTTAGCAATCTGGATAGCGTTGACTTTATCGGCTTCCTCTTTCAGATAAGCCTTCACAGCTCCCATTACACCGCCTGTTTGTGCAAATCCATGCGCCTCACGTACGGATGTGAACGCCATTGAATAAGGCGGTATCTGTTCCAGTTGGATATTGAACCCATCTAATACGGACGCCACTTCTTCGAATGTCATAACAAAGTCAACCGCTTCGTCGCGTTGGGCTTCTTTGCGTTTTGCCACACAAGGACCAATGAATACTATTTTGGCGTCGGGATATTGCTTCTTGGCAATACGTGCGGTATAGTACATGGGCGAACCTGTGCCTGATACATAAGGCTTCATACCCGGAACATGTTTGTTTACCAACTCAATATATGATGGACAGCATGATGTTGTCATGAACTTCTGTCCTTCTTCCAACTTCTCGACCAGTTCGTGCGCCTCGTTACTGACAGTATCCATAGCGCCTTGTGCAACTTCGATGACATCTGCAAATCCTATAGCTTTGAAAGCGCCATACACGTGATTGATTGTGGTTTTGAATTGTCCCAGAATAGACGGCGCTACAATGGCTACCATCTTTTCTCCATTACGTATTTTGTGCAGGATATCAAATACCTGCGATAGTTCGAAGATAGCGCCGAAGGGACAAGCATTAAGGCACTTCCCGCAATAGATGCATTTACTTTCATCAATATGTTCGATGCCTTTTTTGTCTTTACTGATGGCTTTCACCGGACAGGCTTCTTCGCATGGTACAGGGATATAGACGATTGCATGATACGGACAACTTTTATGGCAGATGCCGCAACTGATACATTCGTCATGATCTATCCATGCCTGTCCGCTCTCTTTTACGTGGACTGCTTTCTTCGGACAGTTGGACTGGCAGCTACGCGCCGTACATCCGCGGCATAGATTGGTGATTTCATAATTGATTTGTACACAAGCCGAACAGGCTTCATCAATCACACACATGATGTTATCCTTGGGCTTTCCGTTAGCCGCTCTATCGAGTGCGCGGCTTGCATACTCCGACAATGGGGTTAATTCATCGCTTTCATCTTCCATGTCCAACCCCAGTAGCGGTAGCGATTTGTATTTCCATACGGCGCGTTCCTTATGTACACAGCAACGTCCGGCATGTTTGGATCTCCTTGGACTCAGTTCGATGGGAAGGTGGTCTATCTTTTCTATAAGTTCATTGTCTTTCCACAGTTTTACCAGTTCGGTCAGTAGTCTGTGTCGGACAATCATAATGTTATTAGTAAATGCCATAATATCTATTTTTCGATTAGTCAGTCGCACAATAGCGTGCAAAGATAGTGATAATTTAGCGAAGCGGAGCTTGGCAATTTTGATTTTTGAATTATAAATTATGAATGGGCTGCGTAATGCGAGTGATTTTTTAGATGCAGATGACGCGGATGACGCGGATTTCCTTTTTTATCTGCTCCGTATCATCTCCGTACCAACTCCGTAGTTGCTCCGCTCTATAGGATACGGAGGAGGTACGGAGCAGACACGGCTCTGACACGGCTCTGACACGGTATTGATATGGTATTGACACAGTATTGATGATTTTCTTCATTTAACCGGTATGAGATACGAAGTGTTTTATGTATTTTTGTCCGGAATTAAAAAACAATGTATAATTTATGAGAGATTTTATTTATTACGCCCCCACACAGGTGGTATTTGGTATTCAATCGGAGGAAAAGACAGGGAAGTTAGTGAAGCAATATAACGGTACGAAAGTACTGGTGCATTATGGCGGACAAAGTGCCGAACGTTCGGGGCTGCTTGAAAAAATCTGCCGGATGCTGGAGGAAGAAGGCATTGCTTATGTGAAACAGGGTGGCGTGGTACCTAATCCCCGCTTATCAAAAGTGCACGAAGGTATTGAACTGTGCCGGAAAGAAAAGGTTGACTTTATTCTTGCAGTAGGTGGCGGCAGTGTTATAGATTCAGCGAAAGCGATTGCTTATGGAGTTCCTTATGAAGGTGAAGTCTGGGATTTCTATATGGGCAAAGCAAAAGCGAAGGCTTGTCTTCCGGTTGCAACCGTGCTGACTATTCCTGCGGCGGGAAGTGAGATGAGCAACAGTTCTGTGATTACGAATGAAGACGGCGACCTGAAGAAGGGTTATTCAAATGACTTGTCCCGGTGCAAATTTGCCGTGATGAATCCCGAACGTACCTTTACGTTGCCCAAGTATCAGACTGCTTGCGGGGTTACGGATATAATGATGCACACGATGGAGCGTTACTTTTCTCACGATGATGATATGACGGTGACGGACGCTGTTGCGGAAGCTGTTCTGCGTACGGTAAAGGATAGTGTCTTTGTGGTTCTGAAAGAGTCGGAGAACTATAAGCACCGTGCTCAAATCATGTGGGCGGGCAGCCTGGCGCATAACGACCTGACCGGATGCGGAACTACGGGAGACTGGGCTACGCATCAGCTTGAACATGAATTGAGCGCATTGTTTGATGTGGCTCATGGAGCAGGTTTGGCTGCTGTTTGGGGAAGCTGGGCGCGCTATGTTTATAAAGAGAATGTAACCCGTTTCGCTCAGTTTGCGGTGAATGTGATGGGAGTTACCAATGACTTCAAGTCTGCCGAAGATACAGCTTTGGCAGGTATCGAAGCTATGGAGCGTTTCTACCATGCTATAGGAATGCCCGTCGGTATCCGCGAACTGATAGGACGTCAGGTTACTGAGGAAGAAATTAAGCTGATGGCGGATAAGTGCAGCTTGGGCGGTAGTGCGACAACCGGAAATCTTAAAGTTCTGTATCGTGAAGATATGGAGAATATCTATCGTATGGCAAATAAGTAAAATAGAATAAGGTTGTGTCAAGAGTAAAGTAGACTATCAAAAAGATATTTTTCATCCGCAGATTACGCAGATAACACAGATTCGGTTTTAAATAAATCCCTGTAATCTGTGTCATCTGCGGATGAAAGATAGTAGACTTAGGCTTTTGACACAGCCTTATCTCTCTCTTTATTTTACTGCTGATCCGGTCTTCTTATTTTGCTTCTTCAAGCGTACAGATACTAACCCGGTTCCAGCTTGATTCGGAGAACATATTGCCTATGCCCTGACCTTCGGATACGATACGGTCTGCGCTGATTTTGTATTTCTTAATCAAGAGATTCTTTACAGCATCCGCACGTGTTTGAGCCAGTTTCTCATTAAGCTCTATTTTACCTTCCGGTGAAGCGTACCCTTTAATTGTAACTTTTACATTCTGATGACTCCGCATATAATCGGCTACACGTTCTACATTGGGTTGTTGAGATGCGTCGACTGCTGATTGTCCTTGTTTGAATGATACAAGAATTTCCGGGATTTCGGTTGTTTTCTTCACCACAACTACCGGTTTAGCTTTTTCGGCATTGGCTTGGTAATTGCTAAATTCTTGTTGAAGCATGTTGAGTCTTTTGGCTTCTTCACCCAGCAGGTTGTTCTTTTCGTTGACTTGGCGGCGCAAGTTGTTGATTGTGCCGTTCAGTTCATTAATCTCGGCTTGGTCATACAGTTTTGCCAAAGTGAAATGGTGGCTTCCGTTGCTGCCTCTGAAGTGGTAAGCCAGTCCGGCTGTCAGTTCAAGAGATGCGTTGTTGGCATTGAAGCGACTTTTGTGCTGGTTGAAATCACCTTCCATGTCATATACCAGAGCCGGCTTAATGCCTAAGGTCCATGCTTTGCTTTCTCCCAAATTGAAGTTGAAATTCAGTCCGAGGCGTGATGACCAGGAATTATAGTCGCCTGCGCCGTTCGTGTAACCGTGTAACCAGCCAATACCGCCTAAGGCTTCAATTTCGAATACGCGGGGAGTTCCCTTGTAGGTTCCGAACAGGTTCATCAGGTTGACTTTACCCAACAGGCTAACGTCCGATCCGTCGAAAGCTGTTTTACTGTATGTGGTATTTATATATCCCATACCTTGAATACCAAGTCCGAAAACCGGGGTTAATTGCTTCGAGAATTCAACTCCTACTGCGGGACGTGCATTCTTAAGAAATGCGCTGTGCGTTAAAGGAGTGATTGCACCGGCTTTTAATTCCATAGACCAATTGTCTCCGAATTTGCTGCCTTCAACTGTAGTCTGGGCATTTGCTGTAAGTGCCGCTGTTGCTACGAATACTACTGATAGAATGATTGATTTCTTCATAATTAAAGTATATTAAATAGGTAATACAATATTGATGTTTCCATTCGCTTAAAAGAACGCTATATAAATAAAATAGTTCAATGACCAAAAGCGGAATTAATAACTATTTAACGTTTTGAGGCTCATTTGTGGCTTTTGAATCTTAAAAAACAGATTTAGTATTCAAATTTTAACCTTAAAAAACATAACCGGGATTTGTGCGGATGTTCTTAGTCTTATAAATCATGTTTTATATGTTATGTATTAGTCGTTTTACTAAAAGTAAGGGCAAACGGAATGCTTGCTATTAAAAAGATAGCTAAAATGCCTTTTTGCTGACGAGCATTTCTGTTAGGAGGTGGGAAATAGAAATTGCAGGTATAAAGTTCTGAATATATATGCGGATATTCTGCATAAATCGGGAGTGATATACAGGTTTTATGCAAAAAGAGCCTGTTGC
>NZ_DBDF01000085.1:8876-9239 GCF_002293435.1 Bacteroides sp. UBA939
ACTATCTATAAGTAGATCACTAATTACCTATAAGTAATTGACTTGTTACCTGTAAGTAGTTGGCTTATCCTGCCCGGTTCTTCCCTTATCTCTGAATTTTCAGGAGATATTTTGTTCCAGAATAAATGTAAGTATTTCGATATCTCTCTATCTGTCTGATACTTAACTGATTTTCGTTCGCGTATTTCCAACCGTCCCTGTCATCGGGCGGAAATATCGCATTCTCAGGCGATTAAAAATACAAAGTGTCACTATGACAGACTGGATTAGCAGGGATATTTCGGTTGATTAGCAGAAACACTTCAGGGATGATTAGCAAGAGTATCTCAGGGATGATTAGCAAGAGTATCTCTATTCTCCTCC
>NZ_DBDF01000055.1:0-148 GCF_002293435.1 Bacteroides sp. UBA939
TATCTGCTCCTTACCTGCTCCTTTGCAAATTCGGTTCTATAGACAAGGAGAAGGTAAGGAGCAGGTCAGGTATAAATACGTTTTTAGCCTGTATTATTCATATTGCAGGAGGTAAAGGAGTTATCGCCGTACTAAAACCGTACTAAAA
>NZ_DBDF01000055.1:168-12700 GCF_002293435.1 Bacteroides sp. UBA939
TCCGTATAAAGGTACCCTTATACGGAGTTGGTACGGACTTGGTACGGACTTGATACGGAGCAGGTAGTGTGTGATAGGGTCTGCATGATTCATACGTTAACTCCTGAAGTATGAATAATACAAGTTAGTAAGGAGCAAGAGTAGGGCTACAGAATGATTAGAATCGTTTTTCAGAGTCAAGCACGCATTCCGAGGGGGTACTTCCAATAAAAATAGTACAATTTTCAATAATACCCCCTAAAAAACAGGGGTACTATCGGAAAAAACATATAATTTTGCGCCCAACAACCAATAATTGGAGGACTAATATGTCAAAAATGAGATTTTATGCTCTACAAGAGCTTGCCAACCGGCGCCCTTTAGAAGTCGTTCCCCCTTCGAACAAATTGTCCGATTACTACGGAAGCCATGTGTTTGACCGGAAGAAAATGCAGGAATACCTGCCTAAAGAAGCATATAAAGCTGTTATAAACGCCATCGAGAAAGGCACTCCCATCAATCGTGAGATAGCAGACCTGATTGCCAACGGCATGAAAAGTTGGGCTAAATCCCTGAATGTTACCCACTACACGCATTGGTTCCAACCGCTTACCGACGGCACGGCGGAAAAGCATGACGGGTTTATCGAATTCAGCGAAGACGCCGGAGTGATTGAACGCTTCTCGGGCAAATTGCTCATCCAGCAAGAACCCGATGCCTCTTCCTTCCCCAACGGAGGCATACGCAACACTTTTGAAGCCCGCGGATACACCGCCTGGGATGTGTCTTCCCCCGCTTTCGTGGTAGACACCACCTTGTGTATCCCCACCATATTCATTTCCTATACCGGCGAAGCGCTGGACTACAAAACCCCACTACTGAAAGCGCTTGCCGCAGCAGATAAGGCGGCTACGGAAATATGCCAGTTATTCGATAAGAACATAACCCGCGTATTCGCCAACCTGGGCTGGGAACAAGAATACTTCCTCGTGGACTCTGCCCTGTATAACGCCCGTCCCGACCTTTGCCTGACCGGACGTACGCTTATGGGACATTCATCGGCGAAAGACCAGCAACTGGAAGACCATTATTTCGGATCTATTTCTCCACGCGTCACAGCCTTCATGAAAGAACTGGAAATAGAATGCCACAAGCTGGGTATTCCGGTAAAGACACGCCACAACGAGGTTGCTCCCAATCAGTTTGAACTGGCTCCCATATTCGAGAACGCCAACCTTGCCAACGACCACAATCAGTTGGTTATGGATCTGATGAAACGCATCGCGCGTAAACACAACTTCGCCGTACTGCTGCACGAAAAGCCTTATAGCGGAGTCAACGGATCGGGCAAGCACAACAACTGGTCGCTCTGCACCGACACAGGAATCAACCTCTTTGCACCGGGTAAGAATCCTAAAGGGAATATGCTCTTCCTCACCTTCTTAGTGAATGCCCTGATGATGGTATATAAAAACCAGGACTTACTGCGCGCCTCCATCATGAGCGCAGGCAACAGCCACCGGCTTGGCGCCAACGAAGCCCCGCCAGCCATTCTGTCTATCTTCTTAGGCAAGCAACTATCCGCCACTCTCGACGACATTGTGCGCCAGGTAGGCGACGAAAAAATGACGGCAGAAGAAAAAACCACACTCAAACTGGGTATCGGACGTATTCCCGAAATCCTCCTCGACACCACCGACCGCAACCGCACTTCCCCGTTCGCCTTCACCGGCAACCGTTTTGAATTCCGCGCCGCCGGGTCTTCATCCAACTGCGCCGCCGCCATGATTACCATCAACGCCGCCATGGCCAACCAACTGAACGAGTTCAAGGCATCCGTCGATAAATTGATGGACGAAGGCATCGGCAAGGACGAAGCCATCTTCCGGATACTGAAAGAAACAATCATAGCTTCCGAACTCATCCGTTTTGAAGGCGACGGCTACTCCGACCAATGGAAAGAAGAAGCCGCCCGTCGCGGCCTGACCAACATTTGCCACGTCCCCGAAGCATTGACGCACTACATGGACAATCAATCCCGTTGCGTACTTATCGGCGAAGGCATTTTCAATGAAACGGAACTTGCCAGCCGTCTGGAAGTGGAACTGGAAAAGTACACCATGAAAGTGCAGATTGAAAGCCGCGTGTTAGGAGACCTCGCCATAAACCACATCGTACCGACTGCCGTCAGCTATCAAAACCGTCTGTTGGAGAACCTCTGCGGCATGAAACAGATATTTCCGCCCGAAGAATACGACATATTAAGCGCCGACCGCAAGGAATTGATACGCGAAATATCCAAACGCGTAACCGCCATCAAAGTCCTTGTACGCGAAATGACGGAAGCCCGTAAGACAGCCAATCACAAGAATTGCTACAAAGACAAAGCCTTTGCTTACGAAGAAAACGTCCGCCCATACCTGCAACAAATACGCGACCACATCGATCACCTTGAGATGGAGATAGACGACGAAATGTGGCCCTTGCCCAAATACCGGGAATTATTATTCACGAAATAAGCGTAATATTATTTCAAGATGATGCAGGTTTTTTCAGGCTGCGCGATGCAAGCAATTCTTTAGACGCGGATGACACGGATAACACGGATTTTTTCAGGCTGCGCAATGATGAATGATGAATTCAGGCTGCGCGATGATTACGTAAAAGAAAAAATCCGTGTTATCCGCGTCATCTACGCCTAAAAATATCACCACTTGTTGCCTGATAACTCTTCTACCCCGGATAACCCGCCTTATCATTGCAGCAACCCGCCTTACTACTCAATTCCCGCATGCCATCATCCCGCATGGTTCCCCGGCCTCACAGCAGGAGCGTTGCGCAGGCGCTGTCAGGCGCAGGTAAGGGGCGATTGTCTGAGCAAAACGAGTTGAAGCCCCGTCTGCGAATGGCAGTGCCGGAGTAGCTCCGGAAGTGTAGCCTTGATTATTTCTTTGGTACTTTTTTTGGCATCAAGGCAAAAGAAAGCACATAATTTATACAATATTTAATTTTTTCTTCATATATTTGTGCTCTATAACACAGTTTTGCAGCAGTTATGGTAAAAATGAATCTGTCAGACGTGAACGTTCCGGAACTGATCGCTGATATGTGGGCGCCTTTAAACGAAGAACAGCGAGAGTTCCTCGCCAGTCATTTTACGCTCCAGAATTATAAAAAAAACGAAATCATTCACTGTGAAGGCGAAACCCCGCAACACCTGATGTGCCTTTTATACGGAAAAGTCAAGATTTACAAGGACGGTGTCGGCGGTAGAAGCCAGATTATTCGTATGATTAAGCCTGTTGAATACTTTGGATACCGCGCCTATTTCGCCCGCGAAAGCTATGTAACTGCCGCCGCTGCTTTCGAACCTTCCCTTATTTGTTTGATTCCCATGACCGCCATCACTACCTTGGTCACACAGAACAATAATCTCGCCTTATTCTTCATCAAACAATTATCTATAGACCTTGGCATTGCTGATGAACGCACTGTCAACCTGACTCAGAAACATATCCGCGGACGTTTGGCGGAATCACTCCTTTTCCTCAAAGAAAGTTACGGCCTGGAAGAAGATAGCTCCACCCTCAGCATTTATCTTTCACGCGAAGACTTGGCAAGCCTGTCAAACATGACAACCTCCAATGCCATCCGTACCTTATCCCAGTTTGCCACGGAGCGGTTAATCACCATCGACGGACGAAAAATAAAAATCATAGACGAAGAAAAGCTGAAGAAAATAAGCAAAATAGGATAAGAGACAGTCTCTTATCAACTTAACACACATTTATATCATGAAAAAAAGATTGAGTTCTTTGTTTTTAGCAGGTTTATTGCTAACTTCATCCGGATGTCAGCAAGGCCGGAAAGAAGTGGTGAACGAGTATAACATCGTTCCAATGCCCAATCAAATGACCCCGCAGGAGGGACGTTTTCAACTAAGTGATAAAGTATTGGTAGTTACTGCCAATTGCACGCCGGAAGTACAGGCTATTGCAGACAGTCTGATAGCCCGTGTCCAACTAACCGCAGGCATCTCTCTGCAAAGCAGTTCGCAGGAACATGCAGAATCCCCCGCTATACGTTTCACAACCGTAGAGGGTATGCCGAAAGAGGGATATAATTTATCCGTTTCCCCAAACGAAATTATCCTTACCGCCTCACAGCCCAACGGTTTCTTCTACGGAGTACAGACCATGTACCAACTCCTCCCCCCCGCCATTTATGGAAAAGAGAAAGTAAAACGCGCCGATTGGTCTCTTCCAGCCGTACAGATAGAAGATGCTCCGCGTTTTTCCTATCGCGGTCTGATGATGGACCCCTGCCGGCACTTCGTCGACACCGACTACATTTACAAATTCATCGACATGCTTGCCATGCACAAGATGAATACCTTCCACTGGCATCTGACGGACGATCAGGGATGGAGGATAGAAATCAAGAAATATCCGAAACTTCAAGAGATAGGTTCAAAACGAAAAGAAACATTAATAGACTATTACTATGTAAACTGGCCACAGATATTCGACGGCAAAGAACACGGAGGATATTATACGCAAGACCAGATTAAGGACATAGTGGCTTATGCCGCAAGCAAATACATCACCGTCATTCCGGAGATAGAAATGCCGGGACACGCCCTTGGCGCCTTAGCCGCGTACCCCGAACTTTCCTGCCGGCCTGATAGAACGTATGAGGTAGCCACAACCTGGGGTATATTTGAGGAAGTGTACTGCCCCAAAGAAGAAACATTCCAATTCCTGGAAGGGGTGCTGGACGAGGTTCTGGAGTTATTCCCAAGTTCATATATCCACATCGGCGGCGACGAATGCCCTAAAACCGCATGGAAAAATTGCGCACACTGCCAGGCACTAATCAAGAAATTAGGATTGAAGGACGATACAACCCCCAATAGCGTGGACGGCAAGAAACATACCAAAGAAGAAAAACTTCAAAGTTACTTTGTAACCCGCATGGAGAAATACCTCAATAGTAAAGGACGCAGCATAATTGGATGGGATGAAATACTGGAAGGCGGTTTGGCGCCAAACGCAACAGTGATGTCATGGCGTGGCGTGGAAGGTGGCATAACTGCCGCAAAGGCGGGACATGACGCTATCATGACTCCAAGTCCTTACGCTTACCTCGACCAGTATCAGGAAGAACCCGAAGTAGCCCCAACCACTATCGGCGGTTACAACACACTGAAGAAAACCTACAGCTATAATCCTGTACCCGACGATGCGGAAGAGCTGATAAAGAAACATATCATCGGCGTACAAGGCAACATGTGGGCTGAATACATACAAAGTAACGATCACCGTGACTATCAAACTTATCCTCGCGCCATAGCCTTGGCAGAAACCGGCTGGACACAAAACGCCGTAAAAAACTGGGATTGTTTCCGTCGCCGTATGGTAGAAGACTTCAAACGGATGGATATTCTCGAAGTAAAAGCCAGCCGTAACTTCTTCGACGTAAATATCAATACCCGCGTTTACGATGGTAGCCTGAAAGCTGTACTGGAAACATTTTATCCCGATGCCGAAATCAGATATACGAAAGACGGAAGCGCCCCGACAGCCAAATCCGAACTTTATGCCGAACCATTTACCTGGGAAGGCAGCATCGACTTGCAGGCGGCTGCTTTCAAGGATGGAAAAATGTTGGGTAAAGTCAACTCCAAGAAGATGTACGCCAACCTGATAAGTGGCAAGAAATATACGACCGTTCCTAAATGCGGTTGGATGAGTGGCGACATTTTCAGTGAAAACGATGTGTTAGGTGCAGATCCCACAACCTTAGGCTTAACAAACGGGAAACGTGGAAATATTGCTTCCTTCACGCCTTGGGTAACATTCAAGCTAAACAATAATAACAACAACGAGCTTGTATTCTCTGTTGACATGGAGACAACAGCCACTGTCAGTAAGGTAACTTTCGGAACGCTTTATAATCCGGCTTTCCGTGTTCTGCCTGCCGGCGGGGTATGCATAGAAGCTTCATTGGATGGGAAGGATTTCAAAGAGATAGGACAGGGAACTTTCACCCGCGAATACCCCGAACGTGGAAGAAAGATGTTCACCGATACAGTGGAATGTACTCCTACCGAAGCACGCTACATCAAAGTGACATTGAAAAGTGGAGGTGTATTGCGCAATGGCATCGACTGCCGCAAAGATTCTCCGGATGACATTATTCCGTCAGATCTATTCGTAGACGAGATAGAGGTTTATTAATAAGATACTTTCATCCGCAGATTGCACAGATAACGCAGATTAGGTTTTAGAGCCTGTTTAAATTTTCCTCAAAACAAACTGAGCAAAACTTAAACAGGCTCTAAAATAAATCCGCGTAATCTGTGTTATCTGCAGATGAAAAATGTATGTATGAATAATGTAAGCTAAATCACAACATACACTTGGAAGAAAGATATCTCTCTGCTTCAATGGCAGCCTTGCATCCACTTCCGGCAGCAGTAATAGCCTGGCGATAATGTGGGTCGGCTACATCACCGGCAGCAAACACACCCGGTACTTTAGTACAAGGAGTATTTCCCTCTGTAACAATATAGCCCGTTTCATCCGTATCCAGATAAGGCTTGAAGATATCCGAATTCGGTTGATGCCCGATAGCCAGGAAGAAACCGTCAATAGGCAAATCATAGTGTTTTTCATCCGCTTCGCCCATCCGCTGCACCAGATGAACGCCCTCTACCCCATTCTCTCCAAACAGACCTACGGCATTGTGTTCGAAGAGCACTTCAATCTTATCGTGCTTCGTCACACGCTCCTGCATAATTTTAGAGGCGCGCAGATAGGGCTTGCGGACAATCAGATAAACCTTACTTGCCAGTCCGGAAAGATAAACAGCCTCTTCGCAGGCAGTATCTCCGCCACCCACAACAGCTACTATCTTTTTACGGTAGAAGAAACCGTCGCAAGTGGCACAAGCGCTGACACCCATACCTGCATATTTCTTCTCGTCTGCCAATCCCAGGTACTTAGCCGTAGCACCTGTGGCAATTATCAATGTATCCGTCTCGATTACTTTTTCGTCATCAATCGTTACTTTGTAAGGCGCTGCACTCAAATCGGAAGCAGTTGCAACACCATAACGCAAATCTGCGCCGAAATGCTCAGCCTGCTTACGCAAATCATCCATTAGTTGCGAACCGCTAACACCTTCCGGATAACCGGGGAAGTTCTCCACATCCGTAGTGGTAGTCAACTGACCGCCGGGTTGCATTCCTTCGTAAAGCACCGGAGAGAGGTTAGCACGTCCGGCATAAATCGCAGCCGTATAACCTGCCGGCCCTGAACCAATAATCAAACATTTCACTTTTTCTGTTTCCATATCATTATCCATTTTATTTTTCATAAATACTTCATTATAATTAGTTTGTTCTAAGTACTTAGGTATCTTGCCATTATTAGTTTGTAGCATAAATAACAACTTAGCAAAGCGGAGTTTAGCAGCGATTCGTGTTTAGTGATTAGTGATTAGCGCATGTGATTAATAAAAGTATCCTTATTCTCCTCCTCCCGGGAGGAGGAGTACCCGTAGGGGGAGGTGGTAGGTTAAACAATAAAATACCTATTAATTACAGAATTAAGGAACTCTTTTTTTTACCTACCACCCCACCCTTCGGGCACCCCTCCTCCCAGGAGGAGGGGAATAGAGATACTCCGCGTTCATCCGTTTAATCCGCGTCGTCCGCGTACCCATTCTCACCTTAAATCAATCACCTCCGCCGTCGGGAATGTCCTTTTATCAAATACAAAAAGAGCATCATTGTAAGTCTGTCCGGGTTGATAAGATGTAACGCGAATAATAACATAATCTCCCCCTTTCTGAGTCATTTTCACATACAACGGCTGGAAACGATCCTTTGTCACATAAAGGATGATACTCTGCAAATCTTGCTGTTTGCCGGAAGCAGTCAACACCACTTCGTACACCGGTTTTCCTTCATAAGTGGCAGTAGTGCCCAATTTTGCAGAATAGCCCTGTTTGTATATGGATAATAAAACATAAGGATTGATGCTCTGCAATTCCTCAGGAGTAGGATCGGATATGTTCACTTCATCGCTATCAACCAGATAACTCCATTGTGTACGACCATCAAACCATGTTTTCACACCTTCGGCATTTAAAAAGAATTTCTCTCCCTTCAGATTAATCAGACCGGCAGAAGTCCTCACCGGAGTACCCTTGCGATGAGTATCAATAGTAAAATTAGACTCAATACCTCCCGCTTGACGGAAAGCGGTAGCAGTACGGTCTAATATTTCCCGGGCATCCGGCTGTTGTGCCGGGAGCGACGATGCCGCACCAAACAAGCAAATACAGAATAAAAGAATATTCTTCATAAAATTTCCGATAGATTTGTTTTTGTATATGAGCATATATGCGTATGTATCAGGATACTAACATCCCTGAATCCTATTGTTACTTAACAGGGACTATAACAAATTGTTCAGGCGCATTTGCAGCTCATTCTCATCGATACAAAGCACGTCGCGCGCCTTGCTGCCTTGTGTAGCTCCTACGATGCCGGCTTTTTCCAACTGATCCATAATACGCCCCGCACGGTTATAACCAATGGCAAACTTACGTTGTATCAACGAAGTAGAACCTTGCTGGTGAATAACTATCAAACGAGCCGCATCTTCGAACAAGGGGTCTAAGCGTCCCATATCCACATCACTCAGATCGCTTCCGCCGTCTTCACTAACATATTCGGGCAGATAGAAGGCCGTAGGATAGCCTTGCTGTTTGGCTATGAATTTGGTAATTTCGGCTACTTCCGGGGTATCAATGAAAGCACACTGCACACGTACGGGATCGGCTCCCTGCAAGAATAACATGTCACCGCGACCAATCAATTGGTTAGCTCCCGGACGGTCAAGAATGGTACGTGAGTCTATCATAGCCGACACACGGAACGCAACACGCGCCGGGAAGTTTGCTTTAATCGTACCCGTAATGATATTCGTCGTAGGACGTTGCGTAGCAATCACCATGTGGATGCCTACCGCACGCGCCAATTGGGCGATACGGGCAATGGGCAACTCAACCTCTTTGCCGGCAGTCATAATCAGGTCACCGAACTCATCAATTACTACCACGATATAAGGCATGAACTTATGCCCCTTCTCCGGGTTCAACCGGCGATTGATAAACTTCTCATTATATTCTTTGATATTACGCACATGAGCCATTTTCAACAAGTCGTAGCGGGTATCCATTTCCACACAGATTGAGTTCAATGTCTGAACTACTTTGGTTACATCCGTAATAATGGCATCTTCCCCGTCGGGCAATTTGGCAAGGAAATGATGTTCGATAATCGAATAGATGCTAAATTCCACCTTCTTCGGGTCTACCAATACAAACTTCAACTCGGCGGGATGCTTTTTATAAAGCAAAGAGGTAATAATGGCATTCAGTCCGACGGATTTACCTTGACCCGTAGCGCCGGCAACCAGCATGTGGGGCATTTTACATAAATCCACCATAAATACTTCATTAGTGATAGTCTTGCCCAAAGCAACCGGCAGGTCGTAAGTAGATTCCTGGAATTTCTTGCTGCCAATGATGCTTTGTCCCGAAACAATCTTCGGATTGGAGTTCGGTACTTCAATACCAATAGTGCCTTTCCCCGGAATGGGAGCAATGATACGGATACCCAGTGCCGAAAGGCTGAGAGCGATATCATCTTCCAGACCACGGATTTTGGAGATGCGCACTCCTTGCTCAGGAGTAATTTCATACAATGTAACCGTAGGCCCTACCGTTGCCTTTATGGTGCTGATTTCAATACCAAAGCTACGCAATGTACTTACTATCTTATCCTTGTTGGCATTCTGCTCCGCCATATCAATAGTCGGTTCGGCATTATCATAATGCTTCATCAGGTCAACCGTAGGGTAGCGATAATTCTCTAAATCAAGACGGGGGTTATAGGGTTCTTTTTCAGTTCCTCTGTATTCTTCATCTTCTCCTACGGCTTCTATCTCAAAAGTAGGTTCCACTATCGCCGGTTTTCCCAAAGGCGGGGCTACGAAGTCCGGATCAGGAGTTTCAATGGTCATGGAGAGTTCTTCATCCGCCGGTTTGGCGAGTTTATTTCCGGCAGTGCCATTCAAATCCAACAGTATTTCATTATCCGGTTTGTCTACGGGCTTCGACACAGCAGTTGCTTCTTTATCTTCCGTATTCTCCGGTTTTAGAGTACTTGCGGCAGGAGTGGTTTTATCATTCCCCTTTGCTGTCCAGGAATCTGTAAATTCTTCCGGAGCTTCACCGGCTTCTGCCTCTTCTTTCTTCTTACGTTTCAGGAAGCTTAGGCTGAGCAGTCTGCGTAACCATATTACAGTCCGTGCACTCAGATAGATAAGGAAGCAGATTGCCGTTACCAGCAAAATCATCCAAACACCCGGAACACCCACTTGCGATACCATCCAGTTACTGACATTATAGCCATGCCTGCCACCCAGATACAGGAAAGAGTCTTTATACTGATCCACAAACACGAAGCCGAAGAAAACGGAGAACCATATCAGCAACAACGAGCAACCGATAAACCATTTCCAGAGACGAACCACACGTACGCGCATCAGTTTCAATCCGGCTACCGCAAGGAATACGAGAATAAAGAAAGAAGAAACGCCGAAGCAATCATTAATAAGATAGCTTGCCAATTGTGCTCCGCGCGAACCGGCATAGTTCTTCACACCATTATTCGTAGAGGCGAGTTCTTGCGCGTTACCACCGTCAATTATACTCTGGTCGGTAGCACCCGTAAAGAAGAACGAAGAAAAAGCCAGTAACAGATAGACTGAAAAGATAACTAATATCAGTCCGACAACAAAGTGAATGGTTTCATTTTTGAAGATTGCCCTTATTTTTCCAAACAGGGAAAGGGATTGTTCCTTATCTTTGATTGTATCTCTTCTTGCCATGAATAAAATCTCCTTAATAAATGATAGATTGGTGCAAAAGTAATAAAAATATTGCTCTCTTTATAACCTTGTCTTCTAAAGATTCTGTAGCCTGTATGAATAATGCAGGATAGAATGTTCCGGAAGGCTGTCGCAGTTAAGTCAATGTTCATAATTAGTTTATACTATAATTTTTTAGACGCAGAATAACGCGGATAACGCGGATCTCTTTTTATCTTCCTGACAGGCTAACGTAGCGCAGCATTTNNNNGCAGCAACCGGATTGAGATTCCGTTTCGCTCTATTATCATTCATCGTATGAACTAAGAAGCTGTTTTGAATCCAATAACAGCTTCTACTTATGAACAGCTACTTATAACCAGAATTCGCTGTAGAACATCCTGTTATTTAACGTACTTTAAACCAACGTAAACATCAAATGATTATCCGTACTCCGGCTTTCATCGAAAGCAAAACCTTCCCACGTGAAAGCCTTCAGACCTTCGGGATGTTCTATACGATTCCTGATGATGAAGCGCGTCATTTCACCACGACACATCTTGGCATAGATAACAATCGTTTTCAACTGCCCATTCTTCCCAACCTGAAAATCAGGAGTGATGACCCGGACTTCCTTTTCTACCCGCTTCCAGTCGAATAAATCTTTCATCTCACCGCTGGCAAGATTCACGAGGATACCGCCTTTCTGCTTGATATCTTCTATAAAACAATCCGTCAGCAACGGCTTCCAGTAATCAAACATCGTCATTCCTCCCCTTTCGGGCAAGCGCACATCTCCTTCCAGCCGATAGGGCTTTATCCCATCCAGCGGACGCAGCAACCCGTAAAGGAAAGAAGTAATACGTAAATGATTTTGCACGTAGTGGAAATCATCTGCGGAAAAATCCTTCGGTGATATGCGCTTAAAGACAATACCGGTATAAGCGCATATTGCAGGCATTGACTGATTGGAGTCTGAAAAGAAATCCTGAAAACGCAGGTAATTCTCAACAGCCATTTTAGAGTTCACCCGCAATAAGCTTTCCAACTCGGCAGCAGAAAACTGTCCCATATCCAATGCATTCCGCATTGCTTCCGCCTGAAAGTGCGGAACAGTTATTTCAGGTACTTTCACAGCCGTACGCGCCACCATTGTTTTGGCACAAGAGATGAATGTCAACATACTATGTCATTTAAAGTTTTAGGGAAGCAAACTTACATAAAATCTTTCGTATTTTATGCCGGTTAAATTAAGAGCCTGTTTAAATATTCCTCAAAAAGTTTTTTATTCAGCTTGTTTTGAGTTTATTTCCGGTCTATTTCCCTCTTTTTACTCGCCACATAGCCCGCTATGCTCCTCATAAAAACAGAAAAATAAGTAGCTGCTCATAATTAGTTCATACAATGAATGATAATAGAGCGAAACGGAATCTCAATCAGATTGCTGCGCAATGCAAGCAATTCTTTAGCCTGTATTATTCATAGCGGCAAATACATTCATTCATCCCGTGGGACGGTTTCTTTCATCCCACGGGACGGATTTATTCGTCTCACGAGACGGATTTTTTTGTCTCATGAGACGGATTCATTCGTCTCACGGGATGAAA
>NZ_DBDF01000194.1 GCF_002293435.1 Bacteroides sp. UBA939
AACCACTAATCACTGCTCCGCTCTGCTTCGCTAAATTCTCATTTATCGTAAAAACAATTAGTACGAAGTACTTACACTATGAATAATGTAGACTAAGTTGGAAACAGCAATTATAAACAGTAACAACAAAAAAATTAAAGAACATGGAAACAGAAGGAAACTCTTTTTTTAATGTAGGCGACATCGTGAAGCGTGCCAAACGAGTAATGAATTTCAGGACAGACTGGGAACTCGCCACCTACCTGGGCGTATCGCGCTCCACGCTTAGTAACTGGATTGCACGTAACAGGACGGACTTCCCCCTGATACTGGAAAAGCTAAAGGAAGTAGATTACAACTGGCTGCTGACCGGTAAAGGAAGCCCCACGCGCCAATCGAAATTCGTCAATAGCAAGTACGCTTCGGGCGAAGTTGAACTAATCCACAATCCAAAAACACCCGACCAGATGGACGACCGCAGCGTGGCTCTGTACGACATAACCGCTGCCGCCAACCTGAAATCCTTGTTTGCCAACAAAAACCAGCACGTAGTGGGCAGGATACAGATACCCAGCATTCCGATGTGCGACGGCGCCCTCTATATCAGCGGCGACAGCATGTACCCTATCCTGAAATCCGGCGACATAGTAGGTTTTAAGGAAATGAACAGCCTTAGCAATGTGATTTACGGCGAGATGTATATCGTTTCGTTCAGTATCGACGGCGACGATTATCTGGCGGTGAAGTACGTGAACCGTTCGGAAGTAGAAGGATGCATCAAGCTGGTGAGCTACAACCCGCACCATGAACCTATGGATGTTCCTTTCAATTCCATACAGGCGATGGCGATTGTGAAGTTCTCGATAAGGAAGAATATGATGATGTAACACCCTCGCATTCAGTCATTTTATGAACTTTTCCACTCCTGTTGAGCTACCTTCGGGCTTGCCGGGTCTTGTGCAGGCAAACAAACTCATGCTGATGGGTTCCTGCTTTGCCACCCACATCGGCTCGTTGCTTGCGGATGCCGGATTCCGTCCGGACATCAATCCTTTTGGCGTTCTTTACAACCCTCTATCCGTTTCGGCAGCCCTGCGCGAGACGATAGAGGGTAAAGTATATAAGGAAGAAGACTTGTTTTTCTTTCGTGAATGCTGGCACAGCCCGATGCATCACGGAGACTTTTCATCGCCTTCCGTTGAAGAAACGCTGGAAAACATCAACGCACGCTTGCAACGGGCGCACCGGCAAATTCACAATCTGGATTGCCTGATGCTGACTTTCGGCACATCGTGGGCGTACGAACTGAAAACGACGGGCAGGGTAGTTGCAAACTGCCACAAGATGCAGGAATCGTTCTTTACACGCCGCCGGCTTGGCATACAGGAGATTACGGCAGATTACACTTCCCTGTTCTCCGACTTGATAGCCCGGAACCCGAAGCTGAGAATCATCCTTACCGTCAGCCCCATCCGCCACCTGAAAGACGGGATGCACGCCAACCAACTGAGCAAGGCAACCCTTTTGCTTGCCGCCGACAACTTACGGGAAGCATTCCCCGGGCATGTGTTCTACTTCCCCGCCTACGAACTTCTGCTCGACGAGCTTAGAGACTATCGCTTTTACGCCGACGACATGGTACATCCTTCTTCGTTGGCGATACGCTACGTATGGGAGAAATTCGTGCAGACTTGTTTCGCGGAAGAAGCGTTAGAGATTATGGAAGAAATTAAAAATATCAATAAAGCATTGGCACATCGACCTTTCCACCCCGAGTCTGAGGAGTATAAGTATTTTTTAGGACAAATAGTGTTAAAAATAGACCGACTTAATGAAAAATACCCGTACTTAGACTTCCAAAACGAAAGAGAATTATGTCGTACCCGATTGAAGTAATAACAGAACATATCAGCGCACGCCGCATTGGGGATGCGCCCGCCACCATAGACTGGCTACTGACAGATAGCCGTTCACTGAGTTTTCCCGAAGAAACACTGTTCTTTGCCTTGTCCACAAAACGCAGCGATGGCGCCCTTTATATCCCCGACTTGTATCTGCGTGGAGTGCGCAATTTCGTTATCGGCAAGGAAAGTTATAAGAAGCTGGCGGATAGCGAAGAGCGGAAACAGTTTCCGGACTCCAACTTTCTTGTTGTGCCCAATCCGCTGAAGGCTCTGCAGAAGCTGGCGGAGAAACACCGCAACCGGTTCGAAATACCCGTTATCGGTATAACGGGAAGCAACGGAAAGACCATTGTAAAAGAATGGCTCCATCAGTTATTGAGTCCCGAAAAAGTTATTGTCCGGTCACCCCGCTCCTACAATTCGCAGATTGGCGTCCCCTTGTCCGTATGGCAAATGAATGAACAGTCCGAACTCGGCATCTTCGAAGCCGGCATCTCCGAACAGGGAGAAATGCGCGCCTTGCAGAACATCATCAAGCCCACCATCGGCATACTGACCAACATCGGCGGAGCACATCAGGAAAACTTCTTTTCCCTGCAAGAGAAGTGTATGGAGAAGATTTCCCTGTTTAAGGATTGTGACGTAGTGATATACAACGGTGACGACGAGTTCATCAGCAACTGCATGGCGAAATCCATGCTTTCCGCCCGTGAGATAGCCTGGAGCCGGAAAGACATGGAACGTCCCCTGTATATAAGCGCGGTGGATAAAAAGGACGATTGCACCGTTATTTCTTACCGCTACCTGGAGATGGACAATATGTTCACATTGCCGTTCATTGACGACGCTTCCATTGAAAACTCGCTGAACTGTCTGGCGGCTTGCGTCTATCTGATGCTTCCCGCCCGGGAAATCACGGAACGCATGGCAAAACTGGAACCGGTGGCAATGCGCCTCGAAGTGAAAGAGGGTAAGAATGGCTGCGTGTTGATAAACGACAGCTACAATTCCGACCTTGCTTCATTGGACATTGCGCTCGACTTCCTGTACCGCCGCTCGTTGACGAAAGGGTTGAAGCGTACGCTTATTCTTTCGGACATACTGGAAACCGGACAGTCTACGTCGACGCTCTATCGAACAGTCCACCAGTTAGTGAACAGCCGCGGCATCGAACGCATCATCGGAGTAGGCGCCGAGATTTCCTTCTGTGCCTCCCGGTTCAGCATAGAGAAGGCTTTCTATCCCGATACGGATGCCCTGTTGCACGCCATATCGTGTGGAGAATTGCGGTTGGAAAATGAAATAATCCTGATAAAAGGCGCACGCCGGTTTGGCTTCGACACACTGACGGAAGAGCTGGAGAAGAAAGTCCACGAGACTATTCTGGAAGTGAACCTCGGCGCGATGATAGCCAATCTGAACTATTTCCGCAACAAGCTGAAACCGGAAACGAAGATAGTTTGCATGGTAAAGGCGTCCGCTTACGGCGCCGGTTCATACGAAATTGCAAAGACTTTGCAGGAGCATCATGCCGATTATCTGGCTGTGGCTGTGGCTGATGAAGGTTCCGAACTCCGCAAAGCGGGTATCACGGCAAGCATCATCATTATGAACCCGGAGATGACCGCATTCAAAACCATGTTCGACTATAAACTGGAGCCGGAAGTGTATAGCTTCCACCTGCTGGATGCACTGATTAAAGAGGCGGAGAAGGAAGGAATCACTAACTTCCCGATTCATATAAAACTGGATACGGGTATGCATCGCCTGGGCTTTGCTGCCGAAGATATGCCGCGACTGATTGAACGGCTCAAAGGACAGAATGCAGTGATTGCCCGTTCGGTATTCTCGCACTTAGTGGGTAGTGATGCGGCACAGTTCGATGCGTTTACACGTGGACAGATTGAAACGTTTGAGGCGGCATCCATGCAGTTGCAGGAAGCATTTCCGCATAAGATACTCCGGCACATTTGCAATTCGGCCGGTATCGAGCGTTTCCCGGGTGCACAGTTCGATATGGTACGCCTGGGTATCGGTTTGTATGGCATCAATCCCATTGATAACAGCATTATCAATAATGTGAGCACACTGAAAACTACTATTCTGCAAATACGTGATGTACCCCAAGAAGACACAGTAGGCTATAGCCGCAAGGGGCATCTGACACGTAATTCACGAATTGCCGCATTACCTATCGGATATGCCGACGGATTGAACCGTCATCTTGGCAACGGGCACGCCTATTGCCTGGTGAATGGCCAGCGTGCGCCCTATGTGGGTAACGTCTGTATGGACGTTTGCATGATTGATGTTACGGACATTGACTGCAAGGAAGGGGATACTGTGGAGATTTTCGGTGATCATCTGCCTATTACGGTACTTTCCGATATTCTTGAAACCATTCCTTACGAAGTGCTGACAAGTATTTCTACGCGGGTAAAGCGTGTGTATTATCAGGATTGATTCGACTGTTAAAAAGGCCATGCCAAAAGGTTATCACCTTTCTGACATGGCCTTAAAAAAAAACTAATCCCTATATATTACCTTATCATTCTTTTATTCCTTCTGTTCCACCCCAGGGGGTAGCAGTTGTGTTACAGCTCGAAGTAGAACTTGGTGATGGTAAGTCCGTTGTTACTTACGAACAACAGGTCTCTACCCTCACCGCCCTTCTTGCATTGGTCGCACATTTCCTGAGTGAATTCAAACTGGAACTTTCCGGGAGTGACAGGAGTGTCAGAAACATACTCTTGGCTCCAGTGGCCGTTTGTCACGCGGATGGTAGTACCATCACCATTCACGGCACTGATGTCCAGACTCAGTTTCTTACCTACCATCCAGTCGTAAGTGTCATCGCTCAAAGTCGGCAGTCCCTGGCCTTCGTTATCGCTGAAGCGGAGACCGGCACCGTCCCAACCGACGCAAGACTGTTCGCCCTGCCAGATGATGGTTTCAAGAGTCGGTAGCTCATGAGTCATGTTGGAAACTGTGATGGGATACTCACGTTCGGTAATGGAGCCGTTGGCGTTGAAAAGCTTGATGTAGATGAAGTTTTCGCCCAATTCGCGCATCACCACTTTGGCATAGTTGGCCTTGAAGCTCTGCTTGCCGTTCGATATTTGTGCGGTGGCATGGTTGTGTACAGTCACCTCCACAAGATTGTCGCCACCATTCTGCGTGAGGGTGGCATCGATTTGTTCTTCTGAATAATTGGAAGCTGTATTCTCGGTAAAATCCTCCACAGGATCACAAGCGGTGAATGTGAAAGCCAATACAGTAGCCAATGATAGCATTATCTTTTTCATATTATCTACCTATTAAGAATTAATAACCTGCAAATTGAGTCTTAGTATCGTCTTCCCATCCGGCGTTTTGCTTGTATGTGCCGCCCGAAAGGTCGATTTGAGACTTTGGAATGCGATAGAAACCCTTGGTGTCGTTATAGCGTTGCCTGTAGCCATCACCGGCATCGGGCATGGTGGTCGGCTGACCGCAATTGAACATCACCTGGCCTACTTGTTTGTAAAGGGCGTCACCGGCAATGTTCCAACGGCGCAAGTCATCCCAACGGCTTCCTTCGAATGCCAGTTCCCAGCGGCGCTCGTTGCGCAAGGCCTGTTCGCTATAGCCCACGGCGGGCAAGCCTGCACGAGTTCGTACACGGTTCAGCGTGGCGGCATCTTGCGTCAGCTCGGAGTACATCAGAAGCACATCGGCAAAACGGTAGATGGTGAGAGGCGTACAGTTGGAGGCTTGGTAGTTACCGGTTTCACTTGCGTCGGCACCCATTTGGTCGAGCGACCATGAAAGCCTTTTACCGCCGGCCGAACGCACGGAAGTAATCTTTTTATTGTGATACCCGGTAAATTCGCAAGCATCGGAGAAGGTCGCGGGGCTCAAACTTGCCGGGAATGTCAGGATGGAAGCATCGCGGCGCGGGTCGTCGGGTTCGATGTTTTTCCAGTCTGTCACGAGGTTTGTTGCCACGGTGCCGCAGCCCCAGCCGGTGCTGAATGGATAAACGGAGGTAGCCGTGCCCACATTGAAACGTTCGTCGTTCGCATTGTTGTTATCTGCGCGGATGCCGAAGAACAGGCCATACTGGTTGGTCAGGTGGAGGTTGTTGGACCATGCCGGTTGATACTGGAAGTTGATGGCAAGGATCACCTCCTCGTTGCCTTCCTCGTAGTAGGTATCGCCATTCATATCTTTTACGAAGTCGTAATCTTTGGCAGTGAATTCGTTTGAATAGGACCAAAGTGAGCGGTAGTCATCCAAAAGGTCGTGACGGGAATTATCGATACAATCTTTCAGTTTATCAACTACATATTGCTTGTTGATGGAACCTTCTGTCTTGGGCATTTCCGATTCACCATAGAAGCCCGTGTAGAAAAGGAAAGCGCGGCCCAGCAGGGTTTCGGCTGCCCAACGGGTCACCTTGCCGAATGCCAGTTTGTTCCAGCCGTCGTATGGCCAGCTTGGCATACATTCGCAGGCTTCATAGAGGTCGTCGGCAATCAGTTTCATGACTTCCTTACCATCGCGTTGTTCGGGAGCGACTTGCGCTTCTTCCACCGTCTCCGGGGCTTTTTCAATGACCGGGACATTGTTGAAGGCCAACACCAGGTTGTAGTAATTATAAGCGCGCATAAAAAGCAGCTCCCCTTTAGTCTGGTTGCGTGTTTCTTCATCCGCAATGTTGTCTATCACGGACAAAGCGGCGTTGGCGCGGGCAATGGCTTCGTAGGAATATGTCCACAAATCTTGCATTTGGTTGGTTTGGGCATACATCAGGTGGTCAAGACCCTGCCACCAAGGGTCGCCGAGTCCGGCACCGCCAAACATGTCGTCTGACATGATGTTTGACACTGAGAAATATTGTTCAAGGTTATTGCCCTGAAAGGGACCGTAGAAGGTTGACTTGTAAACGGCGGCTACCATTTTGTTAACATCTTCGGTGGTTGACGGGAAGTTGGTGCTGTTCTTGCCGGTGTAGTCCTGCGAGTCGAGGAAGTCATCGCAACCGGAAAAGGCGAGCGTGGATGCAATCCAAAATATGTATAATTTATTGAATTTCATATTGCTAATATATTAAGGTGATTAGAACTTAAGATTTACACCAACCAAGTAGGTACGGGGTGAGGGATAAACGCCCGTATCTATACCGGCTGCCCAGGAATCGCTCGTTCCGCCGCTGGAGGCGATTTCCGGATCCATACCGGTGTACTTGGTAAAGGTTATCAGGTTGTTGGCTGCTACATAAACCCGGAACTGCTGGAGCGGGCAAGACTTCCACAGGCGCTTGAAGTCGTAACCGAGAGTCACGTTCTGAATCTTGAAGTAGTCGCCGTCTTCGAGCATGGCTGCCGACATGTTTTTCCAGTTCGGAGTGTCGAAACCATCGAAGAGAGGGAGCTTATTGCTGGTGCCTTCGCCTTTCCAAGAACCATAGACAATCTTCTTATTGAGGTTCTCCGTGATAAAGTCCTGATTTGCCCAAGTGCGGAGAATCTGTTGCCCGAAGGCTCCCGCACCGGTTACGGAGAAGTCGAAGCCCTTGTAGGCGAGGTTGAGGTTCAACCCCATGGTTATATCGGGGTGGGGGTCACCAATCATGGTGCGGTCGTTGTTATCGATTATGCCGTCACCGGTCACGTCGCGGTAGATGAGGTCACCCGGTTTCAGCTTGTCGTTTCCACCATGAAGCTTGTCATCGTACTTCTCGGAGAACTGGCGAATCTGTTCGCCGTTCTGGAACACGCCTTCCGTGTCGAAACCGTAGAAGAAACCGATGGGCTGGCCTACCTGCGCGCGGTAAACTTCGCCTTCGAGCTGGTGCCAAACAGCTCCGGGGCCGTGGATGATGCCTTCGGCGTTGGCCAGCTTGGTCACTTCGTTCTTGTTGTAGGACATGTTGGCGGTAATGCCGTAGCGCAGACCGTTATCGAGCTGGTCATTCCAGCTGAGAGAGAGTTCGAGACCCTTGTTCTCCACGTCACCACCGTTGATGTAGGGAGCGCCGATACCATATACGCCCAAAATCGGAGCGCGCACCAGCCAGTCTTTCGTGGTCTTCTTGTACCAGTCGAAGGTCAGTCCCAAACGGCTGTCTAAGAAGCGGGCGTCAATACCGATGTTCAGCTGATCGGAAGTCTCCCAAGTCAGGTCGGGGTTGCCCAGTACGTTGAACGAACCGCCGGTGGTGGCTTCTTCGTGGTTGCCCTTGCCGAAGTAGTAGGCGTCGGAGTTGTTGAATCCCACTTGTGTCAGGTATTGGAAGTTGGGGATGTTGCAGTTACCGTTCTGTCCCCAGGATGCGCGGATTTTGAAGAAGTCCATGATGTCTCTGACGGATTCCATGAATTCTTCATTGGTCACAACCCAACCTGCCGATGCGGAGGGGAAGATACCCCAGCGGTGGCCTTTGGCAAAGTTTGAAGAACCGTCGGCGCGGACTGTGGCCTGCAGCATGTATTTTTCGTTGAAGTTGTAGTTGACACGTCCGAAGAAGGAGGCCAGGGAGTTGTCGTTTGCGGGACGACCACCTACGCTGACATCGGCCAGTTTCTTGATCTGCGCATTGTCCAAGTATGCATGGGCCCAACTGTCACCGAAAAGCAGGTTGCTGCCACTGGCGTCAAGGTGTTCGCCGAACTTGTTTTGTTCAATGCTCTGACCCAATACGATGTCGATGTTGTGTCTGTCGATGTTCAATTTGTAACTCAAGGTGTTTTCGAATGAGATGTTCGACCAGGAATCCATCGATTGGGAGGCGTTGTCCTGAGTGGCCACGTTTGTACCCGAGTCGTGGATTCTGGTCATGGCGCGATAAGAACTGTTGCCAAAGCGGTAGCTGAACTGTGACTTGTAAATCAAGTTCCGTATGGGCTGTATTTCCAGGTAGGCGCTGGCGTTCACTGCCCAGCTGTTACTTTCGTTCAATCCTTGGCTGGTGGTGTTGGCAATGGCCAGCGGATTGATGACGGCACCCAGTGTCCATCCGTCGGCCGACATTTCGGGGTTGGTGTAGTAATTTCCGTTGGCATCGCGAACGGGGAGCAACGGGTTGGCGTTCATCAAGTCGTGTACGTTGTTCCAATACATGTTTCCTTGGGAGATACCTGTTCTGCTGCTATGTACGATGTTCAAGTTCTCGCCTACGGTAATCACATTGTAGGAGTTGTCGTTGGAGCGGAGCAGGGTGTGTGAGGAATTCAAGCGCACGTTGTAGCGGTTGAACTGCGACTGGTTTTCACCACCCAAGATACCGTCTTGCCCGGTGTAGGAGAAGCCGAAGGAGAACTTCGATACGTCGGAACCTCCTGTCAGGTTGATGGAGTGGTTCTGGGTTACGGCACCTTTGTGGTAGGACTCGTTAATCCAGTTCGTTCCCTTCCAACCGTTCTTCAGCACGTTTCCATCCGCGTCGAAAAGGCTTTCGTAGATGGCTGCGGGAAGCTTTCCCTGCCACTCGGGTACGGCTGTACCGCCGTTGAACTCGCGAAGCTGACGGCTATAGATATATTCCTGGGCATTCAGAACGTCGGGAGCCTTATATAAGTATTGTTGACCGTAGTATCCGTCGTAAGATATTTGCAACTTGCCGGACTTGCCCTGCTTGGTGGTGATAAGGATTACGCCGTTGGCGGCACGGGCACCGTAGATGGCTGCAGAAGCGGCATCTTTCAGCACATCGATGGATTCGATGTCGGCGGGGTTCAGGTCGTTCAGGCTACCGCCGGCAACGCCGTCGACTACGTACAATGGGTCCGAATTACCCGTAGTACCCAAACCGCGGATGTTCACCTTGAAGCCTTCGCCTGCCTGACCATTATTTTGCATAATGGTGACACCGGGAGACTGGCTTTGCATGGCAGTCAATGCCGAGGTGGTGGAGAGTTTCTGAATGTCGTCACCTTTCACCTGCACCGTGGCGCCGGTCAAAAGTTTCTTTTTTTGTACGCCATAACCCACAACCACTACGTCGTCCAGTGACTGTGCGTCTTCCTTAAGAATGATTTTCATGCCCGAAGCGGCTGCCACTGTCTGGGTGGAAAAGCCCACGAAGCTGACTTCAATGATTTGGCCTGGAGCTACATCCAAGGAGAACTTACCGTCGAGGTCGGTAATCGTTCCCTTGGTAGAATCTTTTACGCGGATGTTGGCGCCGATAATCGGTTCGCCAAAATCATCTACAACCGTACCTGTGATGTACTGTGCCTGTGCTATGGCGATGTTGCCACCTCCATTAACAAACCCTGGGGCACCACTGGCAAACAATACGAACAATGCGCTTGCGAGCCATGATTTAATAGTTTTGATACACATGTTGCTTGAATCTTGATCCGATGTTTTACCTTAATTGCATTGCAGGGATCTTTATGCAATGCTAGTATTTGATTAAAGGTGGGCTCTGTTGTCTTACTACATTTAATGTTCGATAATAAATAGGTGACAGTGCCCTTTAAACCGCCTAAACCGAACATCTGTTTTTGCAAAATTATACTTCTTCTATGTCTTCATGATATTGCCTTGATTTAATAGGTTAATACTTTATACTATTATTATTTTAAACCGGAAGCAAATTTATGAATAAAATACTAATGATAGTAAAATTCGCGTTACCTCTTGTTTTTTCAACGTAACATCTATGAATGTAAGTGTTACAAAAACTGTTCTGTATGTTACATGGCGCTGACAATCAGGCAGAACACAAGGCTCACCCATAAAATTATGTGGATTTCTAATAACAATAGTTCGTTAAACATCTCCTTAACGCTTATGCAGCGATTGCCGCAAATTTAATCCCCTCTTCCCATAGTTTTCGGTTTATTTCCGGATTCGGTTCATGCCTAATGCTGAAATAAATCGTTGTATGAGGAAAATAAAGACGCGGAAAGTGAAAAAGGAAATCATGATTGAGCACTCTCATTACTACTAAGTAGTTTTTCATGCCTGCTTGCGGGACTCAGAATTTTATTTTGGCCGAAATATTCCATAGAATAATGGAAAGTTATCTGTATTAATTTCTATCTTTGCATTAAAATAAGAAAACTATGAATATGACAAACTTACTTTTGCTGGGCTTCCTGCCCAGTGGTTCCGAATGGATCATCATTGCTTTGGTCATTCTGTTATTGTTCGGTGGCAAGAAAATCCCTGAACTGATGAAAGGACTCGGTAAAGGAGTGAAAAGCTTTAAAGACGGCGTGAAAGAAGCGAAGGATGAAATAAATAAAACTAAGGACGAAATAGAGGGGCCGGTTTCCGAAGGGAAATAAACAGAGAGCAAGAAATAATCTACGAATGATATCCAGCATGATATGTGCGGTAACTCGTAGATTGTAATTTGTAGCTTGCAGCTCCTCCTTTATATTATGGCAAATAAAAGTTTGACCTTTTGGGACCATTTAGACGAATTGCGTCGTGTACTGTTCCGTATCATCGGCGTATGGTTTGTTTTGGCTATCGGTTATTTCATTGCCATGCCGTGGTTGTTCGACAATGTGATACTGGCGCCTTGTTACGATGACTTTGTTTTTTACGACCTCCTGCGTTATGTGGGACAGGTTCTCGATCTGGACGATGAATTCTTCACAAAGGAGTTTCAGGTAAAACTGATTAATATCAATCTCGCCGCTCCGTTCTTTATTCATATATCTACCGCATTCTGGATGTCGGTGGTGACGGCTACTCCTTATCTTTTCTTCGAAATCTGGCGCTTTATCAGTCCCGCGCTCTATCCTCATGAACGCAAGGGGGTGAGGAAGGCTCTGGGTATTGGTACTGTGATGTTCTTCTTCGGCGTATTGCTGGGCTATTTCATGGTCTATCCGTTGACGTTGCGTTTCTTGTCTACTTATCAACTGAGCGCAATGGGGGCAATTGAAAATCAGATTTCACTGAATTCTTATATTGATAACTTCATGATGCTGGTGCTCTGCATGGGGTTGGCATTTGAATTGCCGTTGGTGACGTGGTTGCTATCTTTGCTTGGGCTTGTTGATAAGCCGTTCTTGCGTAAGTATCGCCGTCATGCTTTTGTTATTATCGTGATTGTTGCCGCTATTATTACACCGACGGGGGATCCTTTTACGCTGACTGTGGTTGCTATTCCGCTTTATATGCTTTATGAGTTGAGTATCTTGATGATTAAAGATAAGAAAGGGGAGACGGAGGAGTTGCAGGTTGGTGGTTAGTGGTTGGTAGTAAGTGGTTAGTGATTACTGATTAGTGATTAACAAGAGTAACTCAGCGAAGATGATTAACAAGACTATCTCTATTCTCCTCCTCCTGGG